>CAYRJP010000010.1:23527-25929 GCA_964424425.1 uncultured Bacteroidales bacterium
TGTTCAATGTCAATATTGTTGTAACCCACACCGAAATTTGCTATCATTTGCAGTTTTTTACCACAATCTATCAACTCTTTGCTTACGGGCATATTGAAGATAGACAATAAAATATCGACATCTTCAATCAATTTTTTTTGTTCATCATCGGTAAATGCTTTTTCGGGCATTATAACATCATATTTTTCATAAAGTTTTTTCAATCCTTCTTTTGGTATATTTTGGGTAACCAATATTTTTATTTTATCCATAAAATTGCATTTTTTTTATTTTGTAAAATTTCTGAAAAATACAAAATTTCATGCTTATTTAGCTTTTTTGTTTGTGTGTTTTATAAAAATCATGTAGGTTTGTTAATAATAATTTTAAACACAGAATGGACAAAATAAAACTTAAAGTTTTGGGTTTGTCGTATAGTCAAACACAATCGGGAGCGTATGCTTTGGTGTTGGCAGAAGAAAACGGTGAACGCAGAATACCTATAATAATAGGCGGATTTGAGGCACAAGCAATAGCTATTGAACTTGAAAATTTGAATCCTCCCCGTCCTCTTACTCACGATTTATTTGTGAGTTTTGCAATGGCTTTTAAAATTGAAATAATTGAGGTAAATATTTATCAGCTTAAAGAGGGCATTTTTTATTCTGAATTGTTGTGCGACAACGGAATGACACGAATTAAGGTAGATGCTCGAACTTCCGATGCCGTAGCTTTAGCTTTAAGGTTCAATTGTCCTATTTATACTACAAAAGAGATTATAGACAAAGCGGGAATTATACTTCCGGTAGAAAATAAAATAAGAACCGAAAAACCGCAAGAAAAAGCTATTACTCAAGAAAGTAAAGGCGAATTCAACGATTTTACCATAGAAGAACTTCAAATAATGCTTGATGATGCCGTAAAAGATGAAAACTACGAAGAGGCTTCTAAAATTAGAGATGAAATTAAAAAACGTAAGAAAATTTAATTAATTTTTTACTGTAAGCTATGACAAAACTACTACATTATTTATTGTTAGGAATATTTTTTATACTATCTCATACAACAACATCAGCACAAGATTCAATTACTCAAAACAATAGCATTACACAAAACGAAATATCTCAGCAACAAGACGATACAGCCAAAACAAAACAAACAGCCGTTGTCGATTTAACCGATAATCCGGGAATATCATTCAAATCGTTTTACAAAGGAGTATTCGGAATAATAGTTCTTTTCTTGATAGCTTACCTTTTTAGCGAAAACCGCAAAGCAATATCGTGGAAAGTAATAGTTATAGGTTTGATAATTCAAATATTACTAGCCATAGGAATATTGCAAGTTCCTTTTATTCAGGCATTTTTTGAATTTATAGGTAAAATATTCGTAAAAATACTTGACTTTACACGCGATGGCACAAACTTTTTGTTCGGCAGTTTTCTTGATACATCAAAATTCGGATTTATTTTTGCATTTCAGATACTACCCACAATAATATTCTTTTCGGCACTTACTAGCGTATTGTTTTACCTTGGCGTAATTCAGAAAGTGGTGTGGGCTTTGGCTTGGCTTATGACCAAAGCCATGAAATTGTCGGGAGCCGAAAGTTTGTCGGTAGCAGGAAATATTTTTCTCGGACAAACTGAATCTCCATTAATGATTAAAGCATATTTACCGAAAATGAACAACTCGGAGATGTTTCTTGTAATGGTAGGCGGCATGGCAACTGTAGCAGGCGGGGTATTGGCAGCTTATATCGGTTTTTTGGGAGGTGACGACCCTGCACAACGTTTACTCTTTGCAAAACATTTACTTGCAGCATCAATACTTGCAGCTCCGGGAGCTGTGATAATTTCAAAAATGCTTGTTCCGCAAACTGAAGAAGTTGATAAAGATGTTGATATATCAATGGACAAAATAGGCTCAAATGTGTTGGATGCTATGAGCAACGGCACCATTGAAGGATTAAAACTTGCAGCTAATGTGGGAGCAATGTTACTTGTGTTTTTTGCTTTTATTGCATTTATCAATTATCTGTTTTTAAAAATAGGCGATTTAACAATGATTAATGCAGCAATTGAAAATCTTACCAACGGACAATATACTCACCTCGATTTACAATTTATACTTGGCTACGGCTTAGCTCCGCTAATGTGGCTTATTGGTGTTCCTGCACACGATATTGCACTTGTGGGACAACTTTTGGGCGAAAAAATTATTGCAAGCGAATTTGTAGGTTACGAAAGTCTTGCCGCTTTTAAAGAAAGCGGTATTCTTACCAATCCAAAATCAATAATAATGGCTACTTATATGCTTTGCGGATTTGCAAATTTTGCATCAATAGGTATTCAAATAGGCGGTATCGGCGGATTGGCTCCAAATAAACGTAAATTTTTATCGAAATACGGAATTAAAGCACT
>CAYRJP010000011.1:0-3191 GCA_964424425.1 uncultured Bacteroidales bacterium
GAAGCAACACCTTCACCGGAATCGCTTGATGTAAAGCTAACCGTTACATTATCTGTCGGTTGGCTATTTAAACGTATTGTAAATGTAGCAGTACCTCCGGTTTCCGATGTGTGACCGCTAATGTTTGACACTGTAAATCCTGCCACATCATCATCAACATTTATTACTGTTACATCACCAACAAGCATACCATTATAATCATTGTCTGCACTTGATGCATCTCCCGTTATTATCGTAAAAGTAACATCTCCATCATCAACATCATCATCAACTCCTGTTACAGTTACATCAACTCCTGTATTCCAATTTATTGAATTTAATACTGCACTTGATATTGACAATGTTCCTTCCGACGGGTCAGAGCAGGTAAGCCCTATTGTTACATCATCGGTTGGTTCGCTTGTAAGAGTAATAGTAAATGTACCATGTCCGCCTGATTCACTGATTGTTCCGGTTACCGATGATATATTTACTCCTGCATTGTCATTATCAATATTTATAACACTCACATCAGGAACCGGCATTCCGTTATATTTAGAATCTGAACTTGATGCATTACTTGTTATTATATTGTAACTAATATCACCATCATCAAGATAATCATCAACAGCTGTTATTGTAACTGTTTGTATGGTATTCCAATTACTTGGCGTAAATATCAAACTTGCCGGTGATACTGTTCCTTCTGATGTATCATCAGAACTTAAAGCAATTGTAACATTACTTGTAGGTTCACTGTTTAATCGTATTGTAAACGAAGCATTTGTTCCACTTTCGGCAGTATTATTGCTTAATGCCGATACTGTTATTCCTGCTTGATCACTATCATCATTGTTTGTTACCTCAACAGTATCAATATTCATTCCCGAATATGCAGGATCTGAACTTATTGCATCAGCTGCTATAATGTGATATATCACATTATCATCGTCAATGTTATCATTTACACCTGTAACGGTAACTGTTTGTGCCGTATTCCAATTGGTTGCTGTAAATGTTAAACTTGTCGGCGATACAGTTCCTTCGGATGTATCATCAGAACTTAAATTAATTACAACATTTGAAGACGGTTCTGCATCTAACACTACAGTATATGAATCGGATGTTCCTGTTTCGGATGTAGTTAATCCGCTTGTGGGATTTATAGTAACATTTTGTCTTCGTACTACAACAGTAGTAGAATTATCAAGTTCAAGTTCACAATTTGTATTTTCAGCTTTTACTACAACTGTATTATCACCTACACTTAAATCGGCTGCAGGTATTGTAATGTCTAAATCACTTCCGTTTCCTGTTCCCGAAGCAACTAAATTATCATTAATATATGCATTATATGTTATTCCGTTTTCGGATGATGAAACTGTAACTGTAGCGTTCCAACCTTCCGATACATCATCTCCGGCCAAAGTTAAATTTGTGGACGGAGCTCCGATAACAGATATTGTAAAATCGGGGGAAGTATTATTACATCCCTCTTTTGTTACTTCAAGGCTATAAGTTCCTGCATCGGACAATGAAGCACTTGCTATACTAAACACTTTACTTGTAGCAACTTGCGTACCACCTTTTCGCCAAATATAATCGGCTACCGTTTCGTCGGCACTTAAAGATATAGGCTCACCAACACAAACATTCTGGTCGCCTGTAAAAGTTACAAGCGGAGCTATTGAAACATTTATTTCGCGTGAAGCAGAACAACTACCTTTTGTTACTGTCAAAATATAAGTGCCCGTATCGGCATATTGAAACGGATTAATATTTAATGATTGACCCGAACTAACCGTTGAACCGTTAAATGACCAATTATATGTTGCTCCATATTCTACGGCTGTTAATTCAAGCGGATCGCCGTAACACACTGTAGTATCTCCCGTAAAATCAACAGAAGGACCTATAGTTACGGCAAAATCTTCGATTGTTTGCCCAAGTCCGTCGTCAACCATAAGATAAACAATAGCATATCCCGACACGTTTGCTCTTGGAGTAACTGTTACTGTACGATTCGCTCCCGAACCTCCGACAACAATATCGGTATTTCGAATAATTAACGGATCGCTACTGAAAGGAATAATATTTAAATCAGCAGGTGTAGTTTCTGCATCACCTACTGTAAAAGGTATATTTGATAAAGTTGTATTTGTACATATTTCATAATCGGAAATATCGGAAATATTAGGTATTGTATTAATAATCATAAATACAGTATCTGTATTATTTGACCAATAATCTTGTTCATCTTTTGCCTCCCATCTGTAATAATCTTTTCCCGACCAATTTACCGGCGGAGTATATGTAAGATCTGCAATATTTGCATAAGCAATAACATCGTTTACCGAAACAGGATTGCTATTATACGTAAGTGTTCCGTAAACGGGAAGAGACAATATTCTTATCTCTTCTAATGATTCTCCCTGCAAATCAAAGAATTTTTCATCAAAATCGGTTGCCGAATAATCATAATCGGTATTTAAAGGTCCTTCAATAAAAACATTGCCAACATAAGGGGCATCACCATTTACACATTTTGTACCACTTTGACTAATTACAAATTTTATATCAGATAAACCAAGATCAATAGCATTGTACCAAGTATTAAAAGTTGCTCTATTACCATTATATTGATTACTAGCTTCGCCTGTATCAAAAGTCCAAAGTCTTGGCACTTTTTTATCTATAACCAACTGCTGTTGTGCTGTTTCTACCATACCTCCATTTGGGTCACCCCAAGTGGTAACATCATTGTCTTCCCAGTATATTGTAGGATTCAATTTATTAAAAGGACGAATTGAAGAACTTGCCACACGGCTCATAGTTTCAACATCATAAAGAGGGAAATGAGCAGGACCTCTACCTAAGAATGTTGCAGAAGCGGTAAAATGTCCATCTGCAGCCACATCTCCATTATCTTTTTTACAATCCCATAATACATAATTCAATCCTTTCTTCATATCAAGATACAAACAACGATCGTTTCCGTCGGTAGAATAACCGTTCCCGTCAAGGTCGAGTAATACAGCGGCAAAACCGTCAATATTACTTTCTATTTTAAACATGGCTATACTACTATACAAGCAAGTGGGAACATTCTTTTCAACACTCACCTCAGGAACAGTAATATCTGCAACTTGAGGAATACGATCATAGTCGTAATCGTAAATAAGTTGATCTTCGAACCATACTTTAACCTTTGG
>CAYRJP010000011.1:3291-7244 GCA_964424425.1 uncultured Bacteroidales bacterium
GGATATTCTTCAAAACTTGTATTGGTAAATGTCCACCCCTTTGACCAAAGTCTTCCTGCCGGAACATTAGGTTCTCCGGGATTTGTAACAAGATTACCCGAAGCATCGGTAACTGTAACATCGAAAAATTCTATGGCAAATCTATTATTTGTTTGAGAAGCTCCTCCACCTGTTCCATCTGGATTAATATTTGAACTCCATGTTTGAAATTCAATATAATAATCTCCTGTTTGAGTTGCTGTTAATGATAATGGAGTATAACCTCCCGAAATTGTTGTTCCGTTTATTATAATCCCATTGGGTCCGGTTGTGGCTTCATTAAAATTATTAATATAAGCATTTTCACCTGATATTGGTAACCTATGCTGATACACAACATTACCGTTAGTATCTTTTATGCGATATGAGACTCTGCGAGGATTTCTTAAAACTCCACCACCATAATTTGTGGTATTTATTTTTAATCCCCAATACATTTTTTCACCTGCCTCCATATGTATATATATACGCTCTTTGCCGGTAGCAGTGTAAAGACCAAAATGATTATTATTAAATACATTAAATTCCAACCAAAGTCTGTCGGTTGAATTGGGCATAAACTGTTTTGTACCTTCCGAAAAACTATTGTTTACAAACAATATTAAAATAAAAGATAAGAGGAAGTATTTCTTAACTTTTGAGAAAGTAAAAAAATGATACATAATTTATTGATTTAGTAGTTTGTTATTTATTTGATAGTTTCGCTATTTCTAAATTATTGCAAATAAAAAATTTGTGACTATGGTAATATTTTTTTATGATTCATGTGATAAAATTTTATGACTAATGTAATAAATTTTTGAAATTGAAAAATATTTTTTTTGACAAAAATGTTACTTAACATCTTTTTTTACAATATTTTGCATAATTATGTTAATTATGTTTTTTATAAGTTTAAACTTTTCTCTTTTTATTGTAGAGTTATTTATTTGTTATTACTTTTGAAATCTTTATTAAAAACATTTTAGCGAATAATGAGAAAATTATCTTTAATAATATTTCAACTGTTTTTTTTACTAATAACGGATTTTAATGTAAATGCTGCATCATTATTAATACCAATGGATGAAGCACAAACAAATCATTTAAAAGCTTATGGAATCACCTACTGGGTATTGCAAAACGGAATTCAAGCACAGTGGCTATTGAATTATCGCGGAGGCAGTTTTATGATGCAATATAATTCAGACATTGAAACCGAATGTATTGTCAGAGGTGTAAATTATGAGGTTATAGCTGATATAAAAGCATCGGCTATACTAAATGAGATAGCGGGTGAAGATGTAAATATGGATGCATTGAAACTTGAAAAAGCCCCGAAAATAGCTGTATATTCTCCAAAAGACAAGTTACCGTGGGATGATGCCGTAACATTAGTACTTACATACGCTGAAATTCCTTATGATGTTATTTACGATGAAGAGATAGTAAACGGTGATTTAAAAAAATACGACTGGCTGCATTTGCATCACGAAGACTTTACCGGACAATACGGTAAATTTTATGCTGTTTATCGTAATATGAATTGGTATAGAACTCAGGTATATAATGCTGAACAAAGTGCCAAGAAATTAGGATTTTCAAAAGTTTCGGATTTAAAACTTTTTGTAGCACAAACAATACGAGATTATGTTAACAATGGAGGTTTTTTATTTGCTATGTGTTCAGCTACTGATACTTATGATATAGCTCTTGCTGCTCAAAATACTGATATTTGTGAAAGTATGTTTGACGGTGATCCTGCTGAACCTAATTTTAACAGCAAATTGGATTTCTCTCAAACATTTGCTTTCAGGAATTTCACTGTCAGCACAAATCCTTATGAATATGAATATTCAAATATTGATGTCACTACAACACGAAAAGTAAAAGAAGACGAAGATTTCTTTACTTTATTTGATTTTTCAGCCAAATGGGATCCTGTTCCCACTATGCTTTGTCAAAATCACACATCTGTAATTAAAGGATTTATGGGACAAACAACTGCTTTTAATAAAAAATATATTAAACCTAATGTCTTGATTTTAGGAGAGATGAAATCTGCTAATGAAGCCAGATATATTCATGGAGAATACGGTAAAGGTACTTGGACTTTTTACGGAGGGCACGATCCCGAAGATTATCGTCATTATGTTGGTGATAAACCTACAAAACTTGATTTACATCCAAATTCCCCCGGATATAGATTAATATTAAACAATGTTTTATTTCCTGCTGCCAAGAAGAAAAAATTAAAGACTTAATTTAACAATAAAATAACGGTTGAGTATTTAATTATTATAATAACTAAAAAGGTGTTTCATTTGCTTCGCTAAAACTATTATCCACATCAAGTCCTGAGTTCTCAAAAGATTGTGTTGCAGATAAATTATCTTTTTCTTGTATTTCTTCGTTCATTTTAGAGCCAAAAGTTTGAACCGGAGCTGCAGAAAATTCCTGAGAATCAACATCTGTAAAACGAGTAAACTCTTTTCTAAACCTTAATCGCACATCACCAACAGCACCATTTCTATGCTTAGCCACAATCAATTCTGCCATTCCAATTAACGAGTTACCAAGCGAATCTTCATTTATTCCAAAATATTCGGGACGGTGTATAAATAGTACCATGTCGGCATCTTGCTCAATAGCTCCTGATTCTCTAAGGTCAGACAACTGAGGTCGCTTATCTCCCGAACGCATCTCTACAGAACGGTTAAGCTGCGACAAGGCTATTATAGGAACATTTAACTCTTTTGCAATTGCTTTTAACGAACGTGAAATAGCACTCACCTCCTGTTCGCGTGAAAAAGCTCCACCTGCTGTCATTAATTGTAAATAATCAATAATAACTATTTCAATATTATGCTGCATCACCAAACGACGTATTTTTGAACGAAATTCAAAAATAGATAAAGCAGGAGTATCATCAATAAACATAGGAGCTTCTTCAAGGCTTTTTATTTTTGTCTCTAATTGAGACCACTCATTTGCATTAAGATTTCCTGTCTTTATTTTTTCGCTGGGCAATTCGGCTTCGCTGGCAATAAGTCTGTTAACTAGCTGCACACTTGACATTTCAAGAGAAAAAAATGCAACAGGACGTTTGTGGTCAACAGCAATATTACGAGCCATTGATAATACAAAAGCTGTTTTCCCCATTGCCGGACGTGCTGCAATAATTACTAAATCGGATTTTTGCCAACCTGATGTCATTCTATCTAAATCGGTAAAACCGCTAGGAACTCCGCTAAGCCCGTCGGGGCGTTTACCTGCTTCTTCAATTTGCTTAATCGCTTCGTGTAGAACACTATCTATTTGAGCCACTTCCCTTTTTATGTTGCCTTCTGCAATCTCAAACAAACCTTTTTCTGCTTCATCAAGCATATCGGCAACATCTTCGGTCTCTTCAAAAGCACGTGTTTGAATACTTGCACCTACTCGAATGAGTTCACGTTGAATAAATTTTTGAGCTATAATACGAGCATGATAATCTAGGTGTGCCGTTGATGCCACTTTGTTAGTAAGCTGAGCAAGGTAAAAAGCTCCTCCGACAGAATCAATATCACCGGAAATTTTAAGTTGCTGAGCAACAGTATGAATATCAATAGGTTTTAAGTTTAACGATAAATCTAATATTGATTTATATATTTTTCCGTGAGCATCATTATAAAAACTTTCGGGTTTTAAAATATCCGAAACGGTATGAATGGCATTTTTTTCGAGCATCAAAGCTCCCAAAACAGCTTCTTCAAATTCCAAAGCATTAGGTGGAACTTTACCAAATTCAGTATCGATTGTTTTAGCAGGAGCCTTTTTTTTGTAATTATTATCAGCCATTGTATTATTATTTTTTATTACCGCATTTATTATTATAAATAATACCTCAAAAATTTTCAAGGACAGCAAAGTTATGAAAAGTTATTTCGGAATGT
>CAYRJP010000011.1:7344-8843 GCA_964424425.1 uncultured Bacteroidales bacterium
GCTCATTCTGCACAAGTCAGGTTTAACAGAGATTTATGCTAAAAATTTAAATTATTTAAATATTTTTTATGATACTTTTCCCCAATGCTAAAATTAATATCGGATTAAATATTTTATCAAAAAGAGAAGATGGCTTTCACAATATAGAAACATTAATGTATCCTGTAAATATTACTGATATCCTGACTATTAATAGATCTGACAAATCGAAACAAAAAATAATTTTTACATCAACAGGACTGACTATTGATTCGAAACCGGAAGATAATTTAATAGTTAAAGCATATAATTTATTGGATAAATATTATAATCTTCCTTCGCTAAAAATACATTTACATAAATCTATTCCTTTTGGAGCAGGACTTGGAGGAGGTTCTTCCGATTGTGCATTTACAATAAAAGGAATTAATGAATTTTGCAACTTACAACTAAGCAACAAAAGAATGGAAGAGTTAGCTGCAATGCTAGGTAGCGATACTGCTTTTTTTATAAAAAACAAACCTGCAATAGGAAAAGGAAGAGGCGAAAAATTAAATTTATTTGATATTGATTTAACTAATTACCAAATAGTAATTGTTATTCCTCCTGTTCCTATAAGTACTAAGCAGGCGTATAACTTAGTAAAGCCAAAGTTGCCCGAATTTAATTTATCAGAATCATTAAAAAAAGATTTAAGTTTGTGGAAAAAACTAATTTTTAACGATTTTGAAGAGTCGGTTTTTTCGCAATATCCCGAGATAGAATCTGTAAAAAAAACATTGTATAAATCAGGGGCTGTTTATGCATCTTTATCGGGAAGCGGGTCTTCTGTATTTGGTATTTTCAAAACAAAACCAAACTTAAAAGACATATTTCCAAAGGATTATTTTTACAAAGAAGATTTATAAATTTTTATTCTTTATTAAAAAAACTTAAATTTGAAAAACGAATTTTAAATTTATCATAATCATTAAACATGAAATATTATATTTATATATTATTAGTAATAATATTTACAACAGCATGTAATTCGTTTAAAGACAAAACTACAAACAATGCTCCCAAGATAAAGAAATGCAAAATCTACTCGTCGAATTTTGCTTTCTCCGACTCTTTGGATAAGGGTATGTTGATTCAAGAGTTTCGATTCAACAAAAATGGTTACACAAATGAACTTATTCGTTATGACTTAGACGGCAATGTAATAGGAAAATTTGATATTACAGGACAAAATAACCCTTTCCCTTTACCCGAAAAACTCCAATATATTGATACTGTTCTAACCATGATTGAATTTGACAGTATAGGAGAAATAAAGGAAAAAACTATAAAAACATATAATTCAAAAGGATTAATATCTGAAATATTATATTATGATGGTGATTCTTTATTAATCAAAAAGAACACCTATCAATACAATAAATACGGACTTGTAACAGAAGATATTTATTGGGATTTAGGAATAAATACCCCTAAACAAAAAATTATTTACGAATATGAATTTTATTCGGAATAACTTT
>CAYRJP010000011.1:8943-15234 GCA_964424425.1 uncultured Bacteroidales bacterium
CAGGCTTTACCGATGCATTAAATACCAAAGCAACAACAATTCCAATTATTGATACAGCCAAAGCCACATAACTGCCAAAACATTTAATACGTTTAGCCTTAGCTGTAATAAATACCAAAAAACTGATAATTAAACCTAACGATAACGGAATAAGAGCAATATTTCCCGGTATTTTAAATGCAATTATCAATCCGACAAATGCTGTTAACAATCCAATAATTGCAAAAACTTTTAAATAAGCAGGTGATTTTTCCATGATAATAGTTGTGTGTTAATATTTTAAGTTCTCTTTTTTATTGAGTTTTATCAATGCTTTACCCTCTTTATAAACAGTTGAAATTAAAACAGGAACTCTGTTTCTATCGGCGGTAAGCCAAACAAATGTAACATTTGGTTCTACAATAAATTTTTTATTGAGTATAATCCCTATTTTATAACATTCAACATTACCGTAAACATCTGATTTTATCTGTTGTTTGCCATAATATTTAATATTAAAATTAACAATATGTTCTAAAAAAATAATATTATAAGGTATCTTTTTCCCCACATTAAAATTATCATAATTCAAATTTCGAACTTTATACATAATAGATACAATATCATAAGTATTATTATTTATAGGAAGGGTTTTATTTACATGCGGTAAATTTGTTTTTGTTACATCAATATTAACTATTTTCGATTTGTATTTAAAAGTATATTTTGCCTTTGTAATACTCCCTTTAATATCAGAATTTTGAGCCATTATTAAAGGTTTTGTAGTTGCTGCATCAATATAGGTTTGATACGAATGTCGTATTTTAACATAATCGTCCCACGATGTAAGAGTGTTTGCTGTAAATTTCAATCGATATATAGGCTTTTTTTTACCCTGAACATTAATCACTTCCATATCAATACCGGCAAGTTCGGTCATTATGCCCTTCATATTATAAGACACAATATATGATAACCTTTCATTCGGTGCAAAAGCTGAATTATTAATGGTTAATGATTGAGCAAAAATATTAAATGACAATAAAATAAGAGAAACGAACAAAGGGAATTTAAATATCATAATATCAAAGTTTATTTATTCAAAAATAGTGAATATTATAAATTAAACAATAAGTATTATTTCAGTTTTATTATTTCTCATCAAAGATTAATTACAAAAGAAACCATACAAAAGCAATACATCAAAAAATTATAGCACTGTCACCTAATATTTTACCGAAAATAATTTTTATAACATTAAAATATACTATAAAATAATGTTGTATATTACTTAATTTGCAAAAAAACAACAATCTAAAAATTACATCAAAATGAGTAAACTGGAATCTTATTTTCAACAATTCAGAAAAAACATAATAGGTAACGAAACTACTTACGAATCACCTTACGGGACAAAAAAAATAGTATATGCCGATTGGATTGCCAGCGGTAGAATGTATAAAAACATAGAGGATAAATTGATAAACTCTTTTGGTCCTTTTGTTGCAAACACTCATACCGAGACAAGCGAAACGGGAACAAGAATGACTAAAGCATACCATTATGCTCAGTCGATAGTAAAAAAACATGTAAATGCAGGTCATAACGATGTTATTATTTCAGCAGGTTTTGGCATGACAGCTGTAGTAAACAAGTTAATAAGAATATTAGGCTTACGCTCAGGAGATAAAACTTACGAAAACAAAAACGACCGACCAATTGTTTTTATTACTCACATGGAGCATCACTCAAATCAAACTTCGTGGTTAGAAACAAATGCCGAAATTGTTATTATTCCTCCGGGAAAAGATTTGAAAGTTGAACCTGAAAACTTACGAACATTACTTGAAAAATATAAAGACAGAAAATTTAAAATCGGAACTTTTTCAGCCTGCTCTAATGTTACAGGCGTTCATTCACCTATTTACAAACTGGCTAGAATAATGCACGAATACGGCGGTTGGGCATTTGTTGATTTTGCAGCATCAGCTCCATACGAAGAGATAAACATGCATCCGGGCGACGAAAACGAAAAATTAGATGCTATATTTTTCAGCCCTCACAAATTTCTTGGCGGACCGGGCTCATCAGGCATTATGCTTTTCGATTCAAAAATTTATGATAAAAACAAACGTCCTGACAATCCGGGTGGTGGAACTGTTGACTGGACAAACCCTTGGGATGAATATAAATTTGTTGATGATATTGAAGCACGTGAAGACGGCGGAACTCCGGGTTTTTTACAAATGATAAAAGCAGCTCTTGCTTTTGAATTAAAACATAAAATGGGTATTGAAAATATTATTGCTCGCGAAAAAGAGTTATTAAAAATTGCTTTTCCTGCTCTTAAAGCAATACCTGAAGTTAATATTCTTGCCGATAACATCGAAGAAAGACTTGGTGTTATTTCATTTTATATTAAAAGTATTCATTTTAACTTAATTGTTAAATTATTAAGCGATAAATTTGGCATTCAGGTCAGAGGCGGTTGTGCTTGTGCCGGAACATACGGACACTATTTACTTAAAATAAGCTACGAAACATCTCACAAAATTACCGATAAAATAAATCATGGCGACTTATCGGAAAAACCCGGTTGGGTACGTTGGTCGCTGCATCCTACCATGACCAATCAAGAAGTGTACGATTTTATTGATGCCATTAAACAAATAATTGCAAATAAAGACGAATGGGAAAAGGATTATATTTACGATAAAAAGAAAAACGAATATTTCCATAAAGATTTTCCATCGGAAACTACTGACGAAATTAAAGGTTGGTTTAAATTATAAGCCAAAGTTAACAAACAACTTTGACAATCATATATTTAAAGAAAAATAAAAAAAGTCGCTTAAAAGCGACTTTTTTTATTTTTCTTTATACATTTTCTTTACACTCTCAATGCTGAAATATCAGGAATCTCTTCGGTTTGATACTCTTTAGCATCTAACTTAACCTTACACTTTTTAAACGCCTCAATAGTGCGTTCAACATCTTCAAGAGTATGAACAGCTGTCGGAATCAATCGAAGTAAAATATGACCTTTCGGGATTACCGGATAAACAACTACAGAACAAAATATTCCGTAATTTTCACGCAAGTCAAGAATTATATTTGTAGCTTCAGCAACTCCTCCGTGCATCATTACAGGCGTAACAGGCGATTCTGTTTTTCCTATATCAAACCCGTTTTCACGTAATCCCTTTTGCAATGCCCTTACTACTGTCCATAAATTCTCACGTAACGAATGTTCGTTTTGCAATAACTCAAGACGCTTTAATGCACCTTTTACCATTGGCATAGGCAGCGACTTTGCAAAAGTTTGCGAACGCATATTATAACGAAGAAAATCGATAATCTCAGGCTCACCTGCTACAAATCCGCCTATTCCTGCCATTGCTTTTGCAAAAGTTGCAAAATATAAATCAACCTCATCCTGAACACCAAAATGCTCACCTGCTCCGGCTCCTGTGGCTCCCATAGTCCCAAAACCATGAGCATCATCAACAAGCAATCTGAAATTATACTTCTTTTTTAGTTTTGTGATAACTCCCAAATTACCCAAATCACCTTCCATACCAAAAACACCTTCGGTAATAAAAAGAATACCTCCACCTGTTTCTTCAACTCGCTTTTGTGCAAACTTCAGCATTTTCTCTGCCTTTTCCATATCGTTATGCTGAAAAACAAAGCTTTTCCCGCCTTTTGATTTATGCAAAAATATACCGTCCATGATACAAGCATGCGACTCCGAATCATAAACTATCACATCTTTACGACTTGCAACAGCATCAATAATAGACACCATTGCCTGATAACCGTAATTTATCAAAAACGCATCAGGCTTACTCACAAAAGCAGCAAGTTTTTGCTCCAACTCCTCATGATATTTTGTTTGCCCCGACATCATACGAGCACCCATAGGATAAGCCATTCCGTATTCAGCGGCAGCATCGGCATCAGCCTTACGCACTTCGGGATGATTTGCCAACCCGATATAGTTATTTAAACTCCAATTTAAAACTTTATTTCCTCTGAAATACATATGCGGATGTATCTCTCCTTCTAACTTAGGAAACGAAAAATAGCCATGTCCGGCTTTTTGATATTGTCCGATAGGACCTCTGTCTTTTTTTATTCTTTCAAAAATATCCACAATAAAATGCTTTTATTTGTTTACGCCACAAATGTAAAATTTAAATAATTAAAAAATATAAGTAAAAGTACTTAATTATTACCCTGTACTAAATAAAACAACTCTCTCATAAATATTATAAAAAAAATTCTTTGCGGTTTTTAGATAATATTAAAAATGTTATTTATTTTTTTTTCGTATATTTGCAGCCCAAAATACTTTTTTAATAATTAAATATCATAAAGTTATTGATATTGCGTTGTTAAATTTATAACTGATTTTAACTTTGAATATGTCAAAATATAAAATATTAATAATCACGCTTTTTGTTTTTTTACTTAGTTCGTGCAGCGAATATCAAAAAATACTTAAAAGCAACGATTATAATCTTAAATACAAAAAAGCGGTAGAATACTACGAATCAGGTGATTATTACAGAGCTCAATCATTATTCGATGAATTGGTTTCTTTGTTTAAAGGCACCGATAAAGCCGAAGATATTTTATATTATTATGCCGATTGCCATTATCAACAAAGAGATTATGTAATTGCTGCTTATTATTTTGATAATTTTGCAAAAACATTTCCTTACAGCCCAAAAACCGAACAAGCTGTTTACAACTCGGCATATTGCTATTATCTAAATTCACCACGTTCAAGTCTTGACCAATCTGATACTAAAAAAGCTATTAATGCTATGCAATATTTTATTAATAAATATCCGGATAGTAATAAAATAGACGAAGCAAATGAAATAATAGATAAATTGCATTTTAAACTGGAAGAAAAATCATACAACAACGCAAGGTTGTATTACAAACTTGGTGATTATCAGGCTGCTACCATAGCGTTAAAAAACAGTATAAAAGATTTTCCCGACAGCAAATACAGAGAAGAAATTTTATATTTAATAGTGAAATCAAGTTTTTTACTTGCAGAAATGAGTGTTCCTTCTAAGCAAGGCGAAAGATATCAAAATACCATTTCGGAATATTTTGTTTTTATTGATGAATATCCCGAATCAAAATATTTGAAAGAGATTGAAAAAATGTATATAAAATCAGTAAGTCGAATAAAAACTTTATAAAATGGATTATAAAAAAAGCAATGCACCTTCAACAACAATCACAAGAGACTTAAGAGAACTTAGTGATAAAACAGGGAATATTTACAAGAGCATTGTAATCATCGCAAAACGAGCAAATCAAATTAGCGTTGAAATAAAAGAAGAGCTTAATCGCAAATTGGAAGAATTTGCTTCTTATACCGATAATTTGGAAGAGATTTTTGAAAATCGCGAGCAAATTGAAATCTCAAGATTTTATGAGAGATTACCCAAACCAAATGCTATAGCTACCGACGAATTTTTAAACGATAAGATTTATTATCGCGATCCTTCTGAAGATAACGATTCAAAGGAATAAACCTTTGGCTCATGCTTAAAGATAAAAATATTATTTTATGTATTACGGGTGGAATTGCAGCTTACAAAGCTGCAATTATTACCCGTTTGTTTATTAAAGAAGGATCCAACGTAAAAATAATAATGACTCCCGCGGCTAAAGAATTTATTACTCCTCTTACATTAGCCACTTTATCTAAAAATCCGATACTTATTGATTTTTACAATCCCGAAAACGGCGACTGGAACAGTCATGTTGATTTAGGCTTATGGGCTGATGCTATGGTAATAGCTCCGGCTACAGCCAATACTATGGGTAAAATGGCTAATGCCGTAGCCGATAACCTGCTTGTTACATCATACTTATCAGCTCGTTGTCCTGTGTTTATTGCTCCGGCTATGGATTTAGATATGTATAAACACCCTGCCAACAAAAAAAACATGAAGACATTAGCTTCTTTCGGAAATCTGTTTATTGAACCTGAAAGCGGCGAACTGGCAAGCGGACTTACAGGTAAAGGACGTATGGCTGAACCTGAAACTATTGTTGATTTTGTAAAAAGTTTTTTTAAATCAACTCAAGATTTTAAGAATAAAAAAATACTGATAACTGCAGGACCTACTTACGAAAAAATAGACCCTGTGCGTTTTATAGGCAATTACTCTTCAGGCAAAATGGGTTTTGCCATTGCCGAAGAACTTGCAAATCGCGGAGCTGAAATAACTCTTATCACAGGTCCCGTTGATATTGAAACAACAAACAATAAAATCAATC
>CAYRJP010000011.1:15334-23191 GCA_964424425.1 uncultured Bacteroidales bacterium
TTTATTGTTCTTAACTCTTTAAACGAAAAAGGTGCAGGATTCAAGTTCGATACAAATAAAATTACAATCATCACACGAAAAGGAGATAAAATACCGTTTAATTTAAAATCGAAAAAACAAGTGGCAAAAGATATTGCCGATAAACTTTTAGAACTATTTTAAAAAAATATTACAATGGCATCAAGTTTAAATAAAATATCTCTTTCGTTAATTATTATACTGTTTTTTTTATTTAATGTAAATGCACAAGAAATTAATTGCAGAATACAGATAAATTCAAGCCAAATTCAAAGCTCAAACAAAACAGTATATGAAACAATGCAAAAAGCATTGGTTGAATTTATCAACAATCGCAATTGGACAAATAATGTTTACAATACCGAAGAACGTATTGAATGCAGCTTTTTGCTTACCATAAAAAAACAAGTATCAGTCGATGACTTCGAAGGAGACCTGCAAATTACATCAAACCGACCTGTTTACAATTCAGGATACTCCTCTCCTATGCTGAATATTAAAGACAATAAAATTCATTTTAGATATGCCGAAGGCGAAACACTTGAATTTGACCCTTCAACACACAACGAACTAACTTCGCTGTTTGCATATTATATTTATATTATTTTAGGATTTGATTACGATTCGTTTTCATTAATGGGCGGAACACCATATTTTGAAACTGCCGAAAAAATTGTATCATCAGCACAAAGCTCTCCTTATTCGGGTTGGAAGTCATACGAAAATAAAAAAAACAGATATTGGCTTGTAGAAAATGCTTTAAATCCAACATATGCTCCAATCAGAGAATACACATATGTTTATTATCGTAAAGGACTTGATGCAATGGCTAAAAATGTTAGCGACGGACGAGCCGAAATAGCATCGGGATTAAATAAACTTTTAAAAGTTCATCGAGAAAAACCCAACTCTTATCTGATGCAGATATTTTTTTCCACAAAAGCAAACGAACTAATTAAAATACTGTCGAAATCGCCTCAAAGTGAAGCTATGAGAGCATATAACGTATTAAAAGAAGTTGACCCCGCCAACGCTACTAAATATCAGAAAATTATTAAAAAGAATTAATTTCCTTTCAAAGTTGAGCTTAATATAATGAAGTTTTAAAAGAAATACCCAAACTAACCTAAGAACTAATCACCCATTTGTTAACAAATAAAATTTATTGGTTACAATAAATAATTGTAAATTTGCAGCCTAAAAGCAAACTGATTATGCTAAAGAAATTGAAAGTTCAAGATTATGCTCTTATTCGCAATTTGGATATTGAGTTTGATAACGATTTTTCAACTTTAACAGGAGAAACAGGTGCCGGTAAATCTATTTTACTCGGTGCATTATCTTTGGTTTTAGGTGCTCGTGCCGACTCTTCGGCTCTTAACAACGGTAACAAATGTATTGTTGAATCTGTTTTTAAAATAGATAATTATAACCTGAAACCGTTTTTTGACAATAACGACCTCGACTACGAACACGAAACAATTATTCGCCGTGAAATTACAACTTCGGGTAAATCGCGGGCTTTCATTAACGATACTCCTGTTAATCTGAATATTTTAAAAGAACTTTCATCTAAACTTATCGACATTCACTCTCAACACGAAAACCTTGAACTTAACGATAACCTTTTCCAACTCAAAGTGATTGATGCCACTGCCGGCAACAATAATTTACTTAAAGAATACAAACAAATTTTTTATACATATAAAAAATTAAAAAAACAACTCGAAGAACTGAAACAACAGGCTCAAGAAGCCGATACCGACTACGACTACAACCTTTTCCAGTTTAACAAATTAAATGAGTTGAATCTTGAAAATATTGATTTAAACGAACTTGAAGAAGAAATTAATATTTTAAACAATGCCGAAAAAATAAAACTAAACCTTTCAAATTGCAATACTATTCTTTCGGGTGACAATGAGTTTAATATAATAAATCAACTGAAATCGGTAAAAAAATATCTTTCCGATATATCATCGGTTTACCACGAAGCCGATAATCTAATTGACAGAATAGAAACAATAAATATCGACTTAAAAGACATTGCTCAAGAAACTGAATATTCTGCCGAAAATATTGAATTTAATCCGGCAAGAGCCGAACAATTAAAAGAAACTCTCGACAATATATACGATGTAATGCATAAATTTCAAAAACAAAGCATTGAAGAATTAATTGAATTGAGAGAAGAATTTAAAAATAAAACCGAAAAAACAACATCGGTTGAATTTGAAATAAAAGAAACTGAAAAAAACCTGTCAGAAACAAAAACTCAACTTAATAATCTATCCGATAAGCTGCATAATAACAGACAAAAAGCGGCAAAACCGTTTACCGAAAGGATTTTATCGATATTAAAAGATTTGGGAATGCCACATGCCGATTTTGTTGTTAATATCGAAAAAACAGATGAATTTTCTGAAAACGGAATTGATAAAATAACATTTCTGTTTTCATCAAACAAAGGTCAGTCTGTGCAAAACATCTCAAAAATTGCTTCGGGCGGTGAAATCAGTCGCCTAATGCTTAGCATAAAATCCATTTTATCGGAATCGATATCAATGCCCACAATTATTTTTGATGAGATTGATACCGGTGTCTCAGGCGAAATTGCCGAAAAAATGGCACTGATAATGAAAAAAATGGCACAAAACATGCAAGTAATCAGCATTACGCATCTGCCGCAAATTGCAGCAAGAGGCAAAAATCATTACAAAGTATTTAAAGATGAAAACGGTAATACTGTTGAAACAAAAATTATAAGATTAAACAACAGCGAACGCATTACCGAAATAGCAAGGCTTTTAAGTGGCACTGATATCTCGAAAGAAGCTGTAGAAAATGCAAAAACACTTATTAACTTTTAAAATTACCGTTCATCGTCAAAACAAACAGGCTGTTAATCTGTTAACAAATCATATAATAAATTAAATATAAATTAAAAATGGCTTATAATTTATTGAAGGGAAAAAAGGGAATTATTTTCGGAGCATTAAACGATAAATCTATCGCTTGGAAAGTTGCCGAAAAAGCCTACGAAGAAGGTGCCGAATTTGTATTAACAAATACTCCCGTAGCTTTACGAATGGGAGAACTTGATGAACTTGCAAAAAAATGCAACGCCAAGGTTATTCCTGCCGATGCTACAAGTTACGAAGATTTGGAAAGACTGATAAACAAATCGATGGATATATTAGGTGGTAAAATTGATTTTGTTCTTCACTCTATCGGTATGTCACCCAATGTGCGAAAAGGATTGTCTTACGATGATTTGAACTATAACTATTTTCAAAAAACTCTTGACATTTCTGCCGTTTCATTTCATAAAATAATGCAAGTATGCCGCAAGCTGGATGCCATAAACGATTGGGGTTCTATTGTTGCTCTATCATATGTAGCTGCTCAACGCACGCTTTACGGATACAACGATATGGCTGATGCCAAAGCATTGCTCGAATCTATTGCACGTAGTTTCGGTTATATTTACGGACGCGATAAACGGGTAAGAGTAAATACTATATCACAGTCGCCTACCCTTACTACTGCCGGTAGCGGTATTCGCGGATTCGACAATCTTGTTGACTTTTCGGAAAGAACATCGCCGCTTGGCAATGCCACAGCCGATGAGTGTGCCGATTATTGTATTACACTATTCTCCGATTTAACACGAAAAGTTACAATGCAGAATCTTTTCCACGACGGAGGATTTTCAAGTATGGGAATGAGTTACAGAGCTATGAAACAATACAACAAAAGTTTTGAAAACTGTAACGACGATGATGATGAATTACCTACAGAATGGTAAAATTTACATAAAAAAAAAGGAGCTTTTCAGCTCCTTTTTTTATTTCTTTCGTTTAGAGTTTTTTAATTTCTCTATTTCCTTATAAGCCTCTACTAAACGTTTTTTTAGTTCAGCCTGTTTATCTATTGATTCTTGAAGTTTCTTTTTAAGGTCTTCTTTTGCTTTTCGTGCATTATCAAGAATATGATTAAGTTCCTCTTCCCGTTTTTCTGCCTCTTCTTGAATAGCTTTCAACTCTTCAAGATTCTCCAGCATCTCTTGATTTTTTGCTTTAGCTTCTTGTTCCAACAGCTTATATTCAGCTATCATCTCTTGCGACTCTTTATTCATTTTAACAATATTCAATTGAGCCGAAATATTCTCTATTGCTCTTATTAAAAATGACTTATGAATATCATCAATAGGCTTAAACGATGCTATTTCAATAACACCTATAATAAATTCATCAATTCGCATAGGAATAAGAGCCAGTATTTTTGGTGTAGAACTACCCAACCCCGATGATATAGAAAAATATCTTTCGGGAATTTCTTCAATATAATTCTCTTTTCCTGTGCTAAAACATTTACCTGTTAATCCTTCATTAACATCAATAATATCAATTTTAGCATCTTTATTCAATCCGTAATCTGCCGAAAGTTGTAATTTATCTTCCGAATCAATCTTTTTAAGCAAATACATTGCTCCCATTGATGCTCCAACACGCTTAACTAAAGTAGCCAACAGTTGGTCGGCAAGAGTTTCGTAATCTTCCTTATTTTGTCGCATCACATCGGTTATCAAATTCAAACCCTCATTTACCCAGTTTTGCTTTTCTTGTTCTTTCTGATATTTCTTAAGCTCTTCCGATTGCTGAGTTAATGTTTGTGTTCTCTCCTCAATACGTTCTTCCAAATTAAGTTTTTCTCGCTTAAGAGCTTTACTCAGTTTTTTATTGTCTTTAAGAGCATTTGCCGACTTTTTAGTTAATAAATATGATTGTAAAAACATAAAAACAGCAATTCCATAAGTAGCTAAATCATTTGTATGTATAACTCCCATACTATTCATTACATCATTAATTGCCGTCATATAAAGCATAAACATACCTATAAAAGATATCAATGCTCCTTTTCTTCCACGTATTGCAGCAACCAACAACACTCCAAATGTATAATAAAAACCTCCAAGTCCTACATAAGCCTCAAAAATCAAATGAAATTTACCGTAAAACAATGCATTTGTCGAAAAAACCAATATTGTTATGATTATACTCAAAATCATCAAAAAGTAAAAAATAAATTTCGGGAAATCTTTTTTATATGAATAGTAAAAAAACAAAGCAAAAAATATCATTGTCCCAAATCCCGAAAAATTATCGAGTCTTACAAGAAATTCCCAATTCATATTCGGGAACCAATGTAATAAAACATATTCTCCGGTTGATAAATCTCGCAATATCATTATTGACGACAAAAGACCAAAAAGCAGATTGGTAATATCTAAGCGTCGTAAAACATACATAAGCAAGTGGTTGAGACCTATTACAAGTATCAATCCAACCAAAAACATATGAAGAATAAGGTTATCTTGAGTATAACTGTTTATTTCTTCAAAAGTACTAAAATATATGGGCTTTTGAATGCCGGCTCTTCTATGATAATAGTTTGAAACATGAAAAACTATATCCAATACTTGATAATCAACATTATCCTTTTTATAAACAGGTATAGGTATTTCTTTCATTTTATATTTAGGAACACTCTCGTCTTTACTTTTCCCTATTTTACCCACCGATGATAATAATTTACCATTTACATACAAATCGTAAGCAGTAAATAATGCATTAATTTTTAAACCGTAAACTTCATATTTGTTATCAACCTTAATGCGTATTCTGTATGTTGCATATCCTTGTGTGGGACAATTAAAATCATCATTTAATTTAACTTTTGTCCACGATTTGGGAATAAAAGCTCTTAATTTTTTATGCCCCTGAAGCGAATCTTCGGGAGATGTCGACACTAAAAACTCCTTCCAATAAAAATCGGCATTACCTTTTAAATTAATAACATTATCATGCCAATTTATATTTCTTGCATCAAAAACACCGTCAATTATTACATCGGTATCTTTTCCAAATGATATAAACGACTGAAATAAAACAAATAAAATAATTATTACTCTATTTTTCATGGAATATTTTTTCGGTTTGCCTAAATTAAAAATAATTTTCTTTTAATCGTAAAAAATATAAATTTATTTTAATAGTAACATTAGTTATTTTTATTACTAATACCAAACTGTAAAACTTACTATTGCTTTTTTAATCTATCTCCAAACAATTGTTTAAACTTCTCTATCTTGGGAATTATTGTCATCTCACAATACGGTTGCTTTTTATTATTTTCAAAATAATTTTTATGATAATCTTCTGCTTTGTAAAACTTCTCAAACGGAACAACCTCTGTCACAATAGGATTATCCCAAATTCCAGCTTCACTTAATTCCTTTATAATTTCTTCTGCAACTTTTTTTTGTTCACTGTCGTGATAAAGTATTATTGAGCGATATTGACTACCTTGGTCAAGTCCCTGCCTGTTAATTGTTGTAGGGTCGTGAGTTTTAAAAAACACTTCAAGAAGTTCCGAATAATTAACCTCAGCAGGATTATATTCAATATGAATAACCTCGGCATGTCCGGTTGCTCCTGTGCAAACATCATTGTAAGTAGGATTTTCTTTTTCTCCGCCCGAATAACCCGGAAGGATTAATACAACTCCACTCAATCTACTGAAAATTGCTTCGGTACACCAAAAACATCCTCCTCCGAATGTGGCAAATTTATTTTTGCTCATATAATTAATTTTTTACCTGCTTCTTATTCATCCTTTTCTCAAATATAGTATTTATTAATCTTTTTTATTTCAAAATAATAATAATTTCTCAAACTTTTTGAGATAACAAATTGTTAATAACATTTGTATAATGAAAACAAAAATCATTTATTTCAAATATTTTATTCTTAATTTTGACAACTGAGTTGTTTAAAAGAAAAATATGACAAAAAAGAATAAAGACAGTGCATTAAAAGTAAATCAAGGTATTGAGCAACCGCCATCAGTTGATAACAATGCCGCACAACGATTTATTAATATAAAAAGAAAAAAACTCAGCGTTGATGAGTATGTAAAAGGAATATTAAACGGCAATCGCACAATATTAAGCAAGGCTATTACTTTAACTGAAAGTTCACTGCCCGAACATGCCGATTTGTCAAGACAAATTATAGAAAAATGTCTTCCTTATTCGGGAAAATCAATTCGGGTAGGTATTTCGGGAGTACCCGGAGCCGGCAAAAGCACCTTTATTGAAGCACTAGGTAAATACCTTACCGAAGACAACCATAAATTGGCTGTTCTTGCCATCGACCCGAGTTCTGAACGTTCAAAAGGAAGTATTTTGGGCGACAAAACACGAATGGAAGATTTGAGTAACGACAAAAATGCTTTTATTCGCCCTAGTCCTTCGGCAGGTTCTCTTGGCGGTGTAGCTCGCAAAACACGCGAAACTGTTGTTTTATGCGAAGCTGCCGGATTCGATACTATCTTTATTGAAACTGTAGGCGTAGGACAATCAGAAACTGCTGTTCATTCAATGGTTGATTTCTTTTTACTAATTCAAATTGCAGGTGCCGGCGACGAACTGCAAGGAATAAAACGGGGTATAATGGAAATGTCGGACGGTATTGTTATCAATAAAGCCGATGGTACTAATGTAAGAAAAGCCGAACTTGCCGCTGCCGAATTCAGAAATGCCCTACATCTTTTTCCGCTAACCGAATCAAAATGGTCTCCAAAAGTTTTAACATGCTCATCGCTATACAAACAAGGCATTGATAATGTTTGGGATATGATTGTTGAATATACAAAATTTACAAAACAAAACGGTTATTTTGAATTTCGAAGAACCAATCAAGCTAAATATTGGATGTATGAAACAATTAATAATGCTTTAAAAGATAACTTTTATAATAATAAAATTATTAAATC
>CAYRJP010000011.1:23291-25887 GCA_964424425.1 uncultured Bacteroidales bacterium
TTACCTCTGCTTTCACATTCAAAAAAATCCTTTATTATTTCATAGGTCGAAACAGAAATATTTACCATTCCGGGAATACATGCCGATTCAATACGTTTGGCAATATTTACTGTATCACCCCAAATATCGTATGCCATTTTTTGTTTACCAACTACCCCAGCAACAATAGGTCCTGTATGTATTCCTATTCTGAATTGCAATGGTTTTGTTCCTGTTTTTTTACTTTCTGCTGCAAGTTTTTTTATTATCTGCTGCAGTTTCAAAGCTACCAAAACAGTATCAAACGCATGACTTTTATTTTTCATAGGAATACCACCCACACACAAATAAGCATCGCCTATTGTTTTTATTTTTTCAATAAAATGACTTGCTACGATATTATCAAATTCAACAAAATAAGTTTGTAAATTAACAACTAACTCTTCAGGAGTAAGATTCTCGGCAAGTTTTGTAAAATTCTGAATATCGGCAAACAATACCGATGCACTTCTGTAAAAACGTGGCGTTGCTTTACCTTTGGTTTTAAGCTCCTCAGCTGTCTCTTCTGGTAAAATATTTAATAATAATAAATCAGCTTTATCTTTTTCTATTTGTAATTTTTGTTCTGCTTCTTTTATTCTGGTGATATCCGATTCTACAATAATATAATTTGTTATCTCTTTTTTATTATCCAAAACAGGAGTTATCGTACTCTGTTTCCACTTTATAATACCCGATTTATCAACTATTGATTTTACAAAGGTAACCGGTTCTTTAGTTTTTATTAATTGTTTAAACAGGTCTTGTTTATTATCGTTTTTACAAAAATCAGTAATTTTATCACCTACCACACCAAGATACTCTTCATATGAATATCCGTACATTTTCTGAAAACTTTCGTTTACCCAATCAATTTTCCCGTTTTTATCAAAAATAATAACAACATTATCGGTTTTACTGGCTACAAGTGATAATTTTCTAAGTTCATCGTTAGCACGTTTCAATTCGGTAACATCAGTATTTAAAATTACATACTGCATTATACGGTCATTCTCATCAAAAATCGGGGTAAGTGATGTTTTAACCCACTTTTTTTCTCCCTCTTTTGTTAGTACTAATGATGTGTGATACATTGACTTACGATATTGAAGTGCCGATTCAAGTTTAGGCAAGAATCTTAATTTTTCACTTACCGTATAAATATCACCGCCTATCTCTTTTGCCAATTCATCAAGATTAAACCCGAAAAGTTTAACAAATCCGTTATTTACATACACAAACCTGCCTCTATGGTCTGCTATAGCTACTGCTGTATTTGTTTTGCTCGCTACCAGCGATAGTTTTTCAAGTTCAACATTCAATGCCTGCATGTGCTCTGTTTGCGAAAGCAACTCCTCACGATACATTAAATTTATCTGTTTTTCTTCCTTTAAATTGTTTAACAATTCTTCATTTTTCTTTTGTAATTGATTTTTTTGTTCTCGAAGAATTGTAATTTGTCGCTTTATCTTAATTAACAGATACACCAATGCTATTATTGACAAAATCAATAATAGCAACAAAATTATGTTAATTTCTAAAAACATCTGCTAGATAATCATGGATTTGTTTTAATACATAACAATATAAGACTTCAATTGTTAAATAACTAAAACATTTTATAAATAAAAGATATTTATTGACAAATATCAAATACTAAAAGAAAAAAAGCCGTTTAAAACGGCTTTTTTTTAATTATTATCTTTTGTTGAACTTATTTTTACTTTAAGTAAAAAGAAGTAATTCTTTTTATCCTCCAACGGTAAAAACTGATAATCAAGTTTTCTGCCTGTTTTTCTGGCAATATCAATTAAACCTAACCCTGCTCCTCCTCTATCCGACAAAGAACCTTCTCTGATTTGTTTTTTATACAAAGCATTCAGTTCTTCTTTCGTCAGGGAATTTATATGGTCTATTGAACTTTTTAATTCTTCAATTCTTTCGTTCAATATTTTATTTGCAGTTATAACATTCCAAACACTATCTTTTTTACCTACTATAAATAAACCACTTCCTATCCTATCATCCGTATCATAATCATCGGAATGTTTTGTCATATTTTGCAAACATTCAACCATTACATGGAAGACTTTTCGTTTAACTGCTTTTTCCTCGTTCGATTTCTCCATATCTCGTTCAGCCATTGAAGTAAACATTTTCATAACTTCGTGACTAAACTCACCTTCATAAACTAACGAGAATCCATTACTCGCCATCTCATCATGCAGTGATAACACAGATTTAATAAAATTGATGTCTGCACTCATTGTATTAGTATTTTCAGTGTTCAAGGTATAATTTTTTTAATTTGTTTGTTAAAAATAATATTTTTTTTTCTTAAATATAAGAATAAAATACTAATTTTTAATGTTACAACATATTTTTATTACGCAAACTATCCCCTGTTTGTTTGTTTTTTTATAATTTTTATTTTTTTTACAAATAAAACAATCTACACAAACAACTGTGCATCATGCAGTTTCTTGTAATATCCGTTTAATTCTATCAACTCTTTATGAGTTCCCCTCTCAACAATTTTCCCTTCATCCATAACGCAAATTAAATTTGCATGAACCAC
>CAYRJP010000012.1:0-7023 GCA_964424425.1 uncultured Bacteroidales bacterium
TTGCCGAATCCGACATCAAACGAATGTATGCTTGTATGTTGCAGGGTTTGTTGTTTTCTACCGAAGCCCAATCGGTGTAATAGTTTTTACGATGAATTTGTATTAATTCGTATTGCGGGTCGAATGCGGGAATTTTATTATCTCGCTTGTCGTAGCCGTATTGTCTGGTGTTGGGATTACTGTCGAAGTTTACAAGTATAAGTTTTTCGTATTCGGTATTGCCTTGTTCGCCGTTTGATTTTTTTACGCCAGGCGGATTTTTATATACTTTGCCTTCTTCTACTACATAAATATTGTTTCCTCCGTCTTCTATTTGCAGGTTGTCGTCTTTATGAATTATTATTACATCGTCGTCGGCATAAATTTTTGTATCTCCCAAGCTGTCGATAATTACCGAATCTATTACCACATCGGTAATATATACCGAGTCGGGAGAAAAGTTATCTAATTCGTTGTATCCGTCGCCGTTGCCGTCGCCGTTGCCGTCGCTGTTGGTGTCGCCGTTGCCACTGCCGTCGCCTCCGCCGCCAACCCAATTAACCTCTTCGGTTCGCAGGGCTTTTATTGTTCCGCTCAGCAAATCGTGGTTGCGATTGATGGTGATATTGGTAAACTTACAGTATATTGCAACTCCCCACACGGCAAATCCCGTTTCGCACAAACCCGAAAAAGTATTGTTTTCGCTTTTGTCGATACGTGTTATTTTTGCAACAAATCCGCCTACTTTTATCATATCGCCTACGTGTAAATATTTATAAACGGTATTGTCGGTAATATCGGGTATGTCAACAATATCGTTGCAATTATAATCGGCATTACCGGCAGGTTCTGTTTTAAATGTTTTTACTGTTGTAAATTTACTGAAATTTCCTGAAAATTCATCACCACATATGGCTTTTAATTTATATTCGTATTTGGTATCGGGTTGCAACTGCTTTACCGTATAATTGTTTTCTTTAGCTTCATACGAATACCACTCCGACATTCCGTTGTCGTCGTTTTGTCGCAGATGCAGTTCAAAAGATGAGTTGTTGCTTGAGGGAGTCCACGAAAAATCGGCTATTGTTTTGTGAACATCGCCAAGTGTTAGTGCTATCGGTGTTTTGCATATTGTTCCGTATTTAAAAACCACAGGTTTGCTTAGTCCGTTGTTTTTAAACACATCGCGTCCGTCGATGTCTTCGGCTTTTATCTGACATACATATAAAGCTCCTATATCAAGAGCTGGTTTGTCGGCTCCGTAAATTAACACCGTTTGCGAAAGATTTTCGGTATATATTGGGTCGGTTGATGCTATTACTACATTGGGGTCGGCTCCTGTATCGGGCATTTTACACAGTTTAAATTCGTATTGTGTCGATTGCACTGCATTGGGCGAACCCATATGCATAGGCATCCAACTGAAAAACACATTTTGCGGTTGCGATGCCGATAAAACCATATTGTTGGCGGGCGAAATCCATTGCGGTGGCTCGTTTAGCATTACCCAAGCAAACGAAACGGCTTGGTTCGATATAACAACATTACGGTAGTATTCCACTACTTCAAGGGTAAATATATAATATCCTTCGGGTAATTTGCCCGTTTGTATAAAATTGGTTGCTCCGCTGCCTTCGATATTAAGGTTTTTCGGTAAAAAATATTGGGCTAGTTCGTATCCGCTGATTCGTTGCAGCTCGCCTCCCGTAAGTGTTACGGGAGCTACGGGTATTGCCGGTTTCGATGTAAGTTTCAGCTTATCGCCTATAATAGATACTTTAAACTTTACTTGCACTTGGTCTTGCGATATGTCGGTAAGTAAAATATTGGCATACATAATATTCGATGCCGGAGCATAATAATCGGAAAGATATACCGTATATGGCGGTACAATATACAGGTCGGCTCGCACGGGATAGTGTTGCGAAAATGCGGTGATAAAATTTATTATTGTAAATAAAAATAATAGTGTTCTCTTCATTTGTTTAAAAATTTAACAAGTAAAAATAGTATCTGTTATTTGGCTATTATTAATTTTTGTGTTTTTACCTCGTTGCCGGCTATTACCCTAATGGTATGAACACCGTCGGCAATGTTCGAATTACTGAAATTCAAAATATACTGCTTATTGCCGCTAAGTTTTTTCACAAAACGTTTTACGCCCGAAACCATTAAAATTTCAATGGTTACAGAGTGTTCTCTGTTTAATATAATTTCAAGATTAAAAGGTCCTTCCGCCGGATTGGGTTTTACCGAAACGCTTTTAATAATGCCTGTTTCAACAGATTTATATCCCGGAGGCTTTTGACTTGCGGGCTTAACATTAATTATTTTTTCGGTAAATTCGGTACAAATATCGTTGTATGTGGTTAATCCTACATTAAAAGTTCCTTCGGAATTTACAATAAATTCAACTTCGTTTGATGTTTTGTCGATAACCGTAAATTCTTGCGGTATGTGCCATTCGATACTTTCGGGAACAGGCCACGATATTTCCACCATAACAATAGTGTCGCCAACATAAGCTACCGACCTGAGCAAAAAGTTAGATTCTATTTTTTCTTGCGATACATTTACCACAGCAGAGTCGAATCCCAAACAACTGTTAAAGTCGGTTACTTCAACAAAATAAGTGCCTTGTTCCGATACGTCAATTGTTCTATCGAAACTTTCGAAACCGTTGTTGTTGTACCAGTAATATTCCATTCCCGGATTACCGGCATCGAGATGAGCCGTTTGATTTGAACATATATTTACATCACTTTCAAGAGAAACGATAATAGGCTCCGGATTAAGCAAATAGTAGCTTTTATCGTATTCACAATTGTTTGCATCTTTTACGTTAACAAAATAATCTCCTTTTGCCAAAGCAAATATCGAATCGGTTTTTTGTCCGTTACTCCAACTATACATATAAGGAGCGGTTCCTCCGTGTGTCGATAATTTTATATATCCGTTTGAGTATCCGAAACAGGTAGGGTCTTTAATATCAGCGAGTAAAACATACAGCGAGTCGGGAGCTCCGATATTAAATTTCAGGGTATCGGAGCAATTATGAAAATCGGTAACAACAACACTATGGCTACCTTTGTTGTATCTGTCGAAAACAGGTGTCGAAGTTTGAATTCCGTTGTCCCAAGTATATATAAATGGTGCTGTTCCGTTGTTGGTTATCAACTCTGCTTTTCCGTTTAAACTATACGAACATAAAGCGTCGGTAATTTTTTTAACGGTCAACACGGGTCCTTGAATATTCAGTATTTCAAATATTGAGTCGATGGAGCAATTGTTATCATCGGTAACATTAACATTGTATTGTCCGACGGAAATTTGCGAAAGGAAATTTGAATTTTGATTTTCAAAATCGGTCCAACGGTATTTATACTCACCTGTTCCTCCTGTTGCTTTTACCTTTAAATAGGCGTTTGTTTGATAGCACCAACTGTCTTGTTTGTCGATTAAGTTAACAGTTAGTTTTTCGGGATTTTCGAGAGAGTAAGAAGTTGTAAATAAGCAAGCATTTTGGTCGGAAACGGTTAAATAATATGTTCCAGCCGATAAATTTGTGTTGGCAGGCAAATTATTGTTGTTGCCCCATTTGTATGTGTAATTTCCTGTTCCGCCGGTTGCGGTAACGGTAATTTTTCCGCTATTGTCGTTGTAACACAGCGGGTGTAATATTTCAACATCGGTTACCGTCAACGAATCGGGAGCGTCAATTGTAAAAAATACCGTGTCGGCACAATTGTATTTATCACAAACTGCAACGGCATAATCTCCTTTGGATAACAATTCGGAGCTTAAACTGTCGGTATGCGGAGCATTAAACCAATTGTAATAAAACGGAGCATTACCGTAATTTTGACTTATTTTTATGCTTCCGTTTTTAGAGTACGAACATAACGGAGATTTTTTGTCGGTAATTGATAGTTCGGGTTTTTTAAAGTTTATCAGCTTAAAAGTATCGGTTGTTTCGCATTGGTAATAATCAATAACACGAGCCGTATATGTTCCTTGGGGTAGATTGCTTGCTTCAAGTCCGAGTTGCGAATGCGAATCGTTCCATATAACATTATAGGGCGATGTTCCGCCGTTGACTTTTATTTTTATATATCCGTTGGGATTGTCGCACCAAGCATTTTTTAAGCTGTCAAGCGATAATGTTATCGGTTCGGGTTGTATTACGGTAAATTTTACGGTATCCAAACATTTGTTGGCATCTTTTACCAAAACGGAATAACTTCCGTTTGTAAGGTTCGAAAACTTATTCGACAAACCGAAAATTTGATATAAACTTAATTTATATTGATAAGGAGCGGTTCCTCCCGATGAATTAACAACAACACTTCCGTTGTTTAATCCAAAACAATTTATATCGGTAAGATCAACCTCTGATAATAATTCGGCGGGTTGTTTAATTATTACATCAACAGAATCAATACAATTTGCCATATCTTTTACATAAAACTGCTGTTTTCCGGCAGCAAGATTATCAAAAAAAGTATTGCTTGAGAATAGTAATAAATTATCGGCAAATACATAATTACCCGAACCGCCTGTTCCCGTAAGGTTAATATACCCGTTCTTTTCGCCGAAACATTTATTGTGTTGCAATGCATTAACTGCAACATCCAAATAGTTGTCGGGTTCGTACACTTTGACGGAGTCCAAAACAATATAATCGTTATTATGAGCACACGAGCTGTTATCGTTAACCTTTACTTTATACCAGCCGGCTTCTACATTGTTGTAATTTGTGTTGGTGCCTAATATTTGGTTATTATGTATCCAAGTAACCGAATAGGGTTTCACACCTCCGCTGATATTTATGTTTATTTTACCGGTTTGTTGTCCTTTACAATTAACATTGTCGGCAGATAAGTTTATTTTTAAATTGTCGGGAGCAAAAATTGTATCAACATAGTATGAAAAACAACTGCCTTGTGTTGAAATTTCGGCTTTATATATACCGGGTAATAAATTTTCGACTGTTGTTCCGTTAATATCTCCACTCATGCTTTCGGGAGTTTTCCAAGTAACCGATACATCTCCTTCAAAATCGACTTTAATTTGTAAACTTCCGTCGGGAGTAGTTTTGCAAGTTGCGTTGTGTTTTTCCACTAAACTTACTTTAGGAGCATCATTTCGGTTTACTGTTCCTGCAAACAATTTTTTACTGCATCCGTTATTATCAGAAACAGTAACATAATAAATTCCGGGTTTTAAATTTTCGGCTGTATTATCTGTTTGATTGTTTGCCGCTTCATCCCAAGTGTATTGATATGGCGGAGTTCCACCGTTAATTTCAAGTTTAATTTTTCCGGTATTATCACACGATACAGCATTTGTTACAGTTGTGTTTTGTATGCTTATTATTTCGGGTTGATTTACGGTTGTATCTTGTGTTGTTATACAATTGTTGGTATCTTTAACACAAACGGTATAAGTGTGTTGCGGTAAATGGATGAAAGTATTTTCCGTTTGCCAATTAATATTATCAACAGAATAGTTGTATATACCTGTTCCTCCGGTTGCTGCAATACTAATCTTTCCTGTGGAATCGCCGTAACATGTTACCTGTTTTACTGTTAAATCGGTTATTTTAAGTTTGTTGTTTTGTTTTAATTCGATGTTAATTGTATCAATACAATTTTTTTTGTCTTCAACTGTCAATTGGTAATGTCCGGCTTTTAAATTGTAATAATACGGTGTTGACAGATAAATTATTCCGTTTTGTTTATATACATAATCACCCCAACCTCCTTTTGCTTTTACTTGTATTTTACCGTTTTCATCGCCGTAACAAAGCGGATTTGCATAGTCAACCAACATAAGTTGCAGTTGTTCTTCGGGTTCGGATATTACAGCCGAAGCATTGGGATAATCGGACGAATGTAAAGCTCTGCAACCGTTGGCATCTTTTATAAATAATGTGTATGTGTCAGCCGGCATACTATCAATAAATGATTTGTTGCCAATAATTTGATTGTTAGAGTTTTTCCATATATAATTGTAAGGCGATGTTCCGTTGTTAATTTTAGAGCTTATTGCTCCCGTTGCCGTTGATTTACATTTAACAGATTGCGAAAATAGTTCTATGGAAACGGGGTCGGGTTGTTTTATTGAAAATGTATCAACAACAAAACAGTTGTTGTTGTCGGTAACAATAACTTTATAAACACCTGCTTTTAAATTGTCGCGTTTGGTAAAATAATTATCAACAATTGTATTTGAATAAACGGTAGTGTCGATGCCTTCAAAATGATAAACAAACGGTTTTGTTCGTATTCCGCCTTTTGTTTCAATAGTTGCAATACCCGAAGAATCGGCATAACAACTTACGTCTTTTATATATAAATTATCAATATCAACTTTATCGGGTTGTGTTACGGTAAAATCTTTTGAAATAATACATCCGTTTTCGTCTTTTACCAAAACATTGTAATCGCCAGCCGATATGTCGGTATATAGGGTATCTCCCGAAAAGCCCACGCTGTCGGATAAAAACATAAGATTATATCTTCCCACACCACCCGATGTTTTTATTTTTATGGTATCGGTAAGTCCGAAACAACGAACCGACATTCCGTTGTAATTGTTTTGCTCAACAACGGTATTTAATTGCTCGGGCTGAGTAAGTTTAACCTTTTTGACAAACCGGCAATTATTTTTATCCGATATTTGTATTGTATATTTTTGTGCCGATAAGTTTAACAATGTCAGTACTGTATCGGTGTAAACCGGATTGTTTCCGTTTAACGAATACATATACGGTTTGTTTCCTCCGACAATATTTAACTGAATTAAGCCGGTGGTGTCGCCATAACATTTAATATTTTTTATTCTGTTAACAGTAAAGTTAATTGAATCGGGTTGATTAATAAATATTACGGTATCGGTTGAACATTTGTTAGCATCAATTACTTCGATATGGTATTTGCCGTAAGGCAATTTTTCGAACGATATGTTTTTTCCTGTAACAGTTTGTCCGATATTACCGTTTTTAGTATCGCTTCCTTTTATTGAAACGGTATAGCTTGCCAA
>CAYRJP010000012.1:7123-9525 GCA_964424425.1 uncultured Bacteroidales bacterium
GTGGTGCCTCCGTAACAAGATATATTATATCCGTTATAATATTCTAACTTGTAGTCACCTTCCAACTGTTTTGCCGGTTGTTTTACTTCTATAAAATCCGAAAAAGCACATTTGCTGTCTTTTCCGTATTTAATGCTGTAATTGTAATTGTTTTTTGGTAAATTATTAAATGTTACAGGTGATTTGTATTTTACAGCATTACCTGAAAAATTCAAAAAAACGGGATTTGTATCGTTTGCTACCGATATGTTAAATGTAACCGATGCCGTGGAGTCGCCAAAGCAGGCAACATCTTTAACTGATATATCGGTGGATAAATCGGGGTATTTAATTTCAAAATCAACCGATGCTTCAACTTCCATTGAGTCGATTACAAAAACTTTATATTTTCCTTTGGGTAAATTCTTAAAAATATTATTGGGTTGTTTGTTTACATTTACTTGACCTTCAAGTTTAAATTTATATCTGCTGTCCCAACCACCTTCTGCCAAAACGCTAATTTCACCATCGGATTTATCGGGACACGATACATATTTACAGTTGCTGCTGTCTATATTTATTGTTAATTTTTTGTCGGGTTTGTTAATTTTTCCGTAATACAAAGTCTCACAGTTGTTAATGTCAACAGTTTTAATGGTATAGCTTCCGCTTGATAAATTACCAAACGAACAACTGTTTTCAACATTTAAAATACTGTCGGTTTTATTGTTATCGGCATCATACAGATAAAAGTTAAAAGGCAACTCACCTTCTAATTTTTTTAACATTATTATTCCGTCGTTGCTATCGGGTGTGCTGTCGGGAATAAAAGAGAGTTCTGCTTTTATTTCTCTGTTTTGTTTTACGGTATAGCTGCTGTCGTTGTATTTACAACCTTCTTCGTTTTCCAATTCAAGAGAATATGTGTTTGCATATAAATTATTAAATACAACACTGCCGTTTTCGCTTAAATTGGCAGAAGCATATGCTTTTTCGTCGTCATATAGTCGTAGAGTATAACTTTTATTATCGTTGTTTATAATTTTTATTTCTCCCGAATTATCACCATAGCACATTACATCGGTGACAACACCGGTAAATTTCGGAGAATTTTTAACAGGAATTTTAAAATTATTGAAATTAAAAGAACATTCATTTTTATTTATAATTTTTATATAATATGTACCGGTATAAACATTACCGAATGTAGCAATACTGTCATTTTTATTCATACTAATAGAGTCGATAATTGCACCGGTTCCCGAATACAAATATGCTTTTTTGCTTAATGTGCTGCAATTGTTAACTTTAAACGATACTGCACCATCATTTTTATCACCACATGTTGCAGAATCTATTTTTGTTACTTCAAGTGTTATTTTCGGGGGTTGTGTTATTTTTACCGTTGCCGTATCCGATTTACAACTTTTACTGTCTGTTGCCCATACTTTGTAAGCTCCGGCTACAAAGTCAATCGCCGAATCATCAATAGTATTTTCTTGATTGTTATTAATGTCTTTATAATGGTAAGAATAACCTCCGTTTCCGCCTTTTGCACTGATATTTAAAGTAATATTATCTGCAAAACAAAGGACACTGCTGTCGGTAAATTCGGGTTGTATCAAAAGTTTTTCGGGAGTATTGAATTTATATATTTTTGAATCCGATTTACAATTTTTATCATCTTTTTTACATACATATACACTGTAATCGGTATTGGGTTCCAAATTTTTAAAAACAGGTGAATCTTGCCAATTTGTTCCATCAATGGAAAATGAAAAATCATTAACTTCGGAAGTAATATTGTCGGTAAAATCATTGACAACCAAGTTGTCTCTCGTATAACAATCATATGTAGAGCTTTCAGAAATAGAAAAAGTAATTTTATCGGGTCCGTTTACTTTTAAATTTTTTGATGCAAAACATTCATTGTCGGTCACATATAGAGCGGTGTTTTTAAGTTTTCCCGTAGAAAATTTTTTATTGTTTAATTTTTTATATGTATCGTTTTCACCTATTTTGTAAAATAAATTATTGCTATTATAATCACCCGATAAAGAAACACTCACTTCTCCGTTAGCATTTGAATAACAACCTGTTACATCTTTTATATTTAAACTGTTTATTGAAAATTTATTATTTACAACACTGTCTATTGTTACCGTTGTATCAATAGAACAAGACGAATTTTCGGTAATAACCGTTACAATGTATGTGCCCGAGCTAAGGCTTGTGAAAGTATAACTGTCATCAGATATATAAGACGATTGCTGTATTACAGAATTATCTTTTTTTAGCACAAATTTATTGCTACCGCTACCACCTGCGATTTTTACGGCTATTTTTGCGTTACTCTTTGCCAAGCAACCTTTTAAACGTGTTGTATTTACCGATGAAAATTTTAATTTGTTTTTTAACGATAT
>CAYRJP010000012.1:9625-23421 GCA_964424425.1 uncultured Bacteroidales bacterium
CTTTTAAACGTGTTGTATTTACCGATGAAAATTTTAATTTGTTTTTTAACGATATTTTAATGTTGTTGCTTGTATTGTTACATCCATAATTAAAATTAATTGTATAACGATATGTTCCACTTGTTAGTCCGGAAAAGTTACAATTATTATTAAGAGGTTTATATTCGGAATAATTGTTATCTGTGTTTTTTTTATATAATGTTGCAGTATAACCTCCGGTAGGCATATTCTTAATATTTACCTTTATTGAGCCGTCGTTGTTATTTTCGCAATAATTGCAATCGGTATAGGTATAGCTGTATGTTGTTTTATTTTTTATGGGTATATTATATTTTTGAGATATTTCACATTTGTTGTCGTCTTTTACTATAACCGTATAGTTACCTGCTTTTTTAATATCTTCGTATATATATGTTGTATCTAGTTGTGTAACTGTGTTTACAGTAGTATTTCCACGCATTAACTTAAAAGTATAGTTTTCTTGTCCACCACTTATTTTTAGTTGTATTTTCGCAGGTTTATTATTTTCGCAGAAAGAAATGTCGTCGTTTGTTGCTTCCACTATCGACATAGGAGTATAATTATTATTGAAATCTACATTTTCTTGTGTAACAAGACATTCTTTAGATTGATTATTTTTATAGTATGCTCTTATAGTGTAATTGTCTCCCAAAACAGGATAGATAGAAACAACTTCTGGCATAGCAACTATTAGGGTCTGTGCCATGTTTTTATAATATTCGACAATTATTTTTTTATTATAATTAGGATCGCCCGATGTAGTGATATCAAATATAATATTTTTACCATCACACATATCGATTTTATCAAGTTTGGTAAATGTTATGTTTTTTGAATATTTTGAGTTTACCGTTACGGTAAACTCATCAGAAGTGCCTATAACCTTATTGCCTACTGTATAGCGATATTTAAATTTATATGTACCTACACTTTTGTCGTAAAAATAAGGTGTTGTTTGCCATTTGTAGCCTGGCATCAAGCCTACTCCTTCTATATATATTAATTGTTCTATTCCGTATTCTATTTTAGCATCTTTTAAGTTATCTGTTATATTCGGATTAAGCCTAATAGTTGTTTTATAATTAGGGCAGGTTACATTTATCTCTTTATTTTTTACCGTAAAAGTAGGAAGACTATCTACTTTAAAAAAGTATTTAGAAAAGCCTCTAGAAATATCATTATTATTATTATTATTATCATTAATATAAGATTCTATTTCTAGAATATAAGAACCTGCAGAAAAAGCATAAGGGGTTTCTAATAAATCTGTAACTTTTTTATTTTTATTTAAATCATTTTTATTAAAATGATTTTCTTTAGTTTCATATTCATTAGTATTTTCGCCTTTTCTAATTAATTGTATTTTCACATAATCATCAGGAATTTTTGTAATTTTAAATGTTACTTTATCATAGTTATTGTTATATACATAAAATTTTTTATTTATTTTTAGTTCCGGTTTACCAAAAATAGTAAGATCTTTTATTATATAATTACTGCTGTAACATCCGTTTTTTATTGATTTAACATAATATCTTGTTTCTCCGTATTTTGCTATTACAGCAGTTTTTCCTTCATATAAGAAAGAATTTACTTTGGTATAATTATCACCGCTTTTTTTAAAAACAGCTAATTTTTCATTTTTATTTGAAATAAAAATAATAGTGTCTTCTTCAGTAAAATTTGCTGTTCCCTTATTATCTGTTGTCTTTGTGATTATGTTTCCTATTTTTGGTAATATTATAACTTCCATATATCCACGACTTGTTCCTTGAAAACTAGAAAAAAATGAAGAACTTCTTCTTCCTATATCAGTAGTGAAATTTATATTTCTTAAATTAGAATAATAAGACCCCGTGCGTATACACCCTTCAGGCACTTGTTCAACCATTTCTATATCAATACGACCGTAAAAATCTGATTTTTTATCTGTTGTTGAAAGCCACTCATCAATATTTATTTTTTTATTATTTCTGTAACAAGAAGTATCTGTTAAATTATAATTTGCAATACCACATGAACCTACAATAAAATGTATATGTACATAATAATAATTAGCATTATTATTATCTGACCAAACATTTTTTCCATATTGAGCAAAAGAGATATTATAAAAAAGAATCAAAAAAATAATAATTAAATTTTTCATAGCTTAATGGTTTTAGAATCCGAAAAAAGTTTTTTTCTTGAAAAATAAATTACGGCAATTTTATATTTGTAAGTTTTATTAATTAACACATTGTTATCGGTAAGCGAAGATATAGTTCCGCTTACTGTTTTATAAAGTCGGAGTTTGTTGTTATTGTCGGTTTTATAAATTACAATATTTTCAACCTGAGAGTTGTCGATATTCCACTTAATAACAATACATTTATTTATTTTATCAGCCGAAAGGGTAAAGTTCGGTTTTTTGTTAAAGTCTAAAATTCTAACCGATATTGTATTCGATACCGAATGGTTGCCCGAATTGTCGTATGCTGTCAGGTAGTATTTGTAATATCCGTCGGCGGTAAAATTACTGTCGGTATATTCGGTAATATTGTTGGTAAAGTTTATTACCGTATCAATTTTATTATTTTCCGATTTTCGGCATAAAGCGGTATTTTTCACATCGTTGCTTGAGCTGTTACGCCATTTAATCCAAATTTTTGATTTGGTGTTTTTGTAATTTACAATAACCGGAGCCGATGGTGCAATTGTATCGTACAAGGCAATTTGTGCCGTTTCGGATAGTTTTGAGAAGTTTAAAAAAACATCTTCGGCAAGAATTTTAACAAATACGTATTTGTTTAACCAGTTTAAAGGGAATTTATAGTTAAAACTGTTATCGTCAAGTAATTTTTTGGTAATTTGTGTAAAATCGGTGTTTTTATCGGTAGAATAAAAAACTCTGTATCCGGCAATATCGGGTTCGGTGTTTTTGTTCCATTTTAAATGCATAACACCCGTAGAATCAACAAATCCGGTTATTCCTGTCGGAGGCATCGGAGGAGTGGAGTCTTTGCATTGTATCATTTGTGGCAGCGAAAACAGGGCTTTTTTTCCTAAATCGTACACCGCAACCATAATATAGTTTACGGGCTGCGAAAATGAGATATCATACTCGCGGATATTTACCGGCAGCAAATTTTTATTTACAACTCTATATCCGCTATTTACAGACGATGAAATAAATAATTGAAAACCGAGAGCATTACTTTCGCTTTCGGTAGGGAAACTCCATTTAACATTAATTTTATTTTCGGTATTTATATTCAGTTCGGTTATTTGGGGTTTTGCTTTAAGAGGATTATAAGTATTTACCGAAACTATATCGGAGTATTCGCTTAATTGCCCGAATATATCAACACCGCGTATTCGGTAATAGTAATTAACACCTGTATTCGATATGGTATCGTAATATGTATATTGCTTGGTATTGTTTGCATTTTCAAGATTTACAAATATATTTTTATTTATACGCTTAAAATGTATTGAGTCGGTAGATCTTTCAATAATATAATTGTTAAAATAATCTTCGTTAACAATTTTGGGCCAGTAAAGCTGAATTGTTTTATTGGTATATATGGCCGTTAAGTCGTATATTTTCGGTATTCCCCTGTAATCGTCGGGTTTTATCATTATATACGCTGTGTCGGCATATGTAGAGTCGGCATTAATAAAAATTTTATATAAATAAATTAATTCGGGATTGATTTTTTGAGAAAATCCCAACCCCATATATTTAGCCAAAGTAAAATTTTGCGAAGCCATTAAAAGGGCAAAAGAGTATCTGTTGGTTTGCTCTTTTGAAATATTAATCATATCTAAAAAGCTTGTTTCATCGGTAGCCACAGAAAAACCTTCGCCAAAAATTGCTTGTGCGGCAATTGCGGCATAATCATTTGTATCGATAATATGCTCCCATTTTTTCTTTTCCAATATCATTATAGTATCGGTATTTTGATACACAGGGCGAAATGTTTTTTTATTAATTATGTATTTTTCAATACAATATCCGTTTAAGTTTCCGGCGTTCCACAGAGCATAGTTGCCGGGAGCCCAACGCAACATTAAAGTGTTTTGTTTTACGGCATAATTAATTCTTATATTATTTTTATTTTGAGCAAATAAATTTATGCTGAAAAATAAAATTAAAGCTGTATATAATATTTTTTTATTATTCATAATGGATAGAGAATGTTTTTGTAGTAGTTATTTTATTAATTCCGGGCAAAATATATTTAACAATAAAATCATAACGCTTATTCAAAATCTCTGTTTCAAATTTACTGTCAATTAAATGTTGTAAATATGTATTTTCATTATAATTTGAATTGTATGCTTTACTTTTTAGATTTAAATAATCGTTATACATCTTGTATGCAGAATATAACTTAAATGATTTAAATTGTAATTGCCAATCAATAATTCCAGTTGTTATAACTTGTTCATTTAAAATAAAATTACCTCCTGTTTGTTTTATAAATACTGAATTTACCGGTGGTATTCCAAGTGGAAGTTTCGGTCTGTCAAGAGTTATACCAAAATTATAGTAGTTTTTATACACCAAATCATAAACATATTTTTTATACCAGTAATTATCTTGTGCCACAAAAGAGCATTGTATTAAAGGGTCTGTTCTATTGTCTCCATTAATTTCAATAGAACCAAATAATTCATCCGCATCAAAATATTTTGAATGTCTATGAAATCCTGCAACTATTACACTTGATGCATCATATAATAAATCCAAAGCGTTTATTTTAGCGTTAAAAGTGTTATATTTGCTTGTTCTTATATGGTAAGCAAGCATAGTTTCTTCGTCAACAGACTGTCTTACTTCTCCTTCAATTTTTTTTGTGGTTAGAGTATCACCACCCGTAGCCAAAAGACTTTCTTCTTTAGCAACATTATCGTCAACATTTTTATTTTCAACAACAGGAATATTTACCAGTTTAAATTCGTAAACGGTAGAATTGCTTAAATTTTCCGGTATTGTAAAATCAATTCTTTTTTCTTGTTTGTTGTAAGTGTAATCAACTTGTCGCCAGTGCGAGTTGCAAACAAACCTAGCATCAAGAATCCACCGCTCATCGGGCGGAAACTCAAACAGATAATTCTGCCCTTTATCAAGTTGAATATATCCTTTTGAATATTCGTGCGGATAAAAGTTCAGTTGGTTAACGGTAGGATAGCAATATAAAACGTTTCGTAAAGGGATATAATTTGGAGCTTCTCCGGTAACAAATGTCACTTGTTGAGTTTCGGCTGCAACTTCGCCATTGGTTTTTACAGTTTCCCATTTAGAGTTTTTATACTCTTCAAACACAACTTTCACATCTCCTTTAATCTCTTTTTTCGGTGGTAATATTTCATGAGATTCAAAAGCTAAAACGGTAGTGTCGGCATTCCAATTAAAACGTCCATGTATAATTTTTCCGTCGCATTTGAAATTACAATGGTCGAGTTTTATTCTAAATGTTCGTAGCGAATTGTCAATATCGGTCATTTGAAATTTTTTGTTAATTTGATAATTAAAAGCTACTTGCGGAGAGGCAAACACATCAACTCCTGTTGTTCCCGATTTAGGAGAAAAGTCGGCAATTACATTAATTCCGTCAAGTACATCGCCACCAACCATATTACATTTTTCACCTACTTCAAATTCAAAGTTGCAATGTCCTTTAACCAGCCCGCCGAATACATTATAATACCCCCCCACAGCACCCTTTAAATATAAAGGATTTGGCAGTTGAGCTTGTAATATTGCAGCAGCACCAATATCAAGAATATTTACATCTTTTTCTTTTCTGAAAATTTTTATATGTAGTCCTATGGTTCCTTGCACATAAGCATACATTTGCCCCGAAGCATACCAACCGTTTATTCCAAGAGGGTCTGTATATCCCTCGCAATGAACATCATCGCCATAATTTACCAGCATTAAATCAAAACCTACCCCCATATTAAAATCTCCATAGAAAATCAAAACTTCTTTTCTTTCGGTTGCTACTTTCAACCTTGCTCCAAAGGCAAATCCTCCGGCATTGTCCAATTGATTAATATCTCTACACATATCAAGGTCTATGTCTCCCAATATTTCGGATACTTCAGAAGGAGGTTGAGGTATTCCGGGCACTGTTGTGCCTGTAACAAAATAAGCCTCAGCTTGTATCACACTCATTAATTTAACTCCCATTCTGTCGGTAGGTTGTCCTAAATAAACGTACCAATCGTTGTCGCTGAAATAGAGCTGTCCTTCCCCCGCTTTACCGTTCTCTCCTATTCCTACAATAGCATCATTTACATTTACATATGTTTCCATATTACCAAATAAATCATTTCCGGCAACATCATATTTCAAAAATAATCCGGCATATATTTTGGCTTTATTTTTAGGTGTTCCCGGATCGCTCATAAATAAAGCATCACCTTTTAAGCTAATGGAGTTTATTCCTCCTCCGTTGTTAAAATCCATGGCAAAAGTAACCTTGGCATTAAACGTTTTAATATTACCAATAGTACCTATTAAGGTGCTTGCTTTTAATCCTAGCCATATCGAATCGTTAGGGATATATTTAACACCCGAAAGCGAAACTCCTGCCAATTGAGTAGTGTCGTATTTTGTCATTGGGGTTTTAGGTAATTTTTTTTGGGTAGTATATATTTGTTTCATATGATAGTAAGCTCCGCCACCAAAGCCATATAAACCAACTCCCGGAAATATAACTGCCGGAGCAGCAAACGAAGCAAAAGCATCGGCATACCAATATCTGTAACCTTTTACATTTCCAAATTGAACTACTGCTTGCACACCCATACCGGGCTTAAACCAAGCTGATACCATACCTTTAATTCCATCACCGTAAGTTTTATCGTTTCTGAATATTTCTAACGAACCTGTAAATGAAAAAGCACTTTGGTGCACATCAATACTAAATTTATTAAATTCAGTATGCGAATATTTCCAAGATGCTATTCCTCCCGAATTATTATCGTCAGTTTGATTTACATTTTCTCCGTAAATAGTAAAATCGCCTAACGCACTAAATCCGTTATCGTTAGCTTTTACCAGTGTTACTAATACGCGAATATTAATACCGTGCTTGTTGTTTTCTTTTTTATAAGAAATACTTTTTACTTGAATAGGAAATCCTTTCATTTTTCCGCTTCCGGCTTCAAAACTGTTTATATCAAAATTCGGTTTGTCGGTTTGAATAACCATACCTTCAAAAGAAATATCAGCTAATTGCACTCCATCACCTTTGGGCAATCCTATTGACATTTTACCGTTTAATACAGCTTTTACATTATATTTTCCGCTTTTTTTTATTATTGCTACTTTAGAATTATCATATAGTTCTACATTTGCAGCCCATAAGTCGAACTTAGTAGAATCGGGAGGACTAACAGCAAATGTATAATTCGATTTATCATCAATTATTGCATTATAATACATGGGCGAAGGCTTCTCGGATACAGGTAGATTTATTTTTCCCGAGAAATTAAAATAGTCGAAACTACTTGCTTGCAAAGCAAACTTCAGTGTATCTATTGAAAATTGCCAACCTGCTATACTTCCTTTTTCTAATGTCAAAATATTCGATGCAAAAAGTTTTCCGGTAAAGCCGTTATCATCAAAAAGCATGTCTTGTGCTCCTATACCAGCCGACAAACTATCTTTACCATTCATGTCTTTAGGCAATTTCACTTCAAATTTTTTAATATATATACCTCGCCACAAAGGAGCATCAAGCCCAAGTCCTAAATCTTTAATATACATGTTTGTATATGCTCCAAATTGAGGATTACGAATATCGCTCAAGTCTATTGTTGCTTTTTGTGTATAAAACCCAAATCCGTCAAGATTTTTTAATTGAAAAGGATCTATATTTATATCAATTAAAATATCATTATAATCGGTAAATTCGGTAATAAACTCAGCTTTTACCGTTTCATTTGTAATTTTTTTTCTAGTTGCAGGGTCTTCTTTTACTAATAAATCTTTTGGAAATTCTACAACTGCCCCTAGCGATGTACTATTATACCCTTTGCAATCAAAATGAACAAAGGTTTTATCCGGTATCAAATTTAATTTTAAATTTCCTACTTTAATAGGTTTTTTTGTTACGAGCTTTAATTTAGCATCTAAAAAACCCCAAGGGAAAAAAGCAATACTGTCAGCCATAAAACATATATTTTTTTCCGAACCGGAAAATTTTACATTCATATATGCTTTTGCAACCGCACCGTTTCTGGTAAATTTAACATCGTCAACAACAATAATTATGGTCATTCCTCCTATACTTTTTGCTATACCTATTGGTAAACTATATGCTTTATCCGATGTCAAAACATCAACAAGTCTGTTCTCTTTTTTTACCTTCTCTGTTAATGCTATAATTTTTGCCTCTAATTCTTCTGTTGTTAGTGTATCATTACAATTATTATCACCATCCGGTAAATATGTAACAGTGGATGCATTAGTATTTAATATAATAATAAATATTAATAATAAACAGTTTATTATTCTACTTAAATATTTCATTATAAGAAGTTTTAAAATTATACCTGTAACCTATTGTTACTGTTAAATCGGTAATATTTTTTTTAGGATTAATATTTCTATTTTGTACAATAAATGATAAATTGAAATTATGTTTCTTTTGTAATATATAATTACACGATGTTCTAAAAACCAAAACAGAATTCACATTGGCTTTAGCATTGTTAAAACTTGAATTATACGACATAGAAGTAGAAACTCTTAATGTTTTGTCAAACAACGACTTGTTAATACCTGCTGTAGGACCTAAAGTAAAAGTGTCAAACGAGTTTGGTGCTTTCGTGTAGTTTGAGTTTATTGAAGAAAATACTGTTATTTTCTTTTTTAATAATCCTAAACTATATGCAATGTTTCCGTTATAAAAATCTGCTCCGGGTAGTGTATTATTTCCCTGTTCGGATGTTGCATGTTGCATATTAAAGTTAAAATTTAAAGATTGCTGTTTCTCTTTACTTTTAATATCTCCTAATATATAATTAACATTTACAGCTATATTCTGATTTATTTGAGTGTAATTTAATGTATCAAGATTTTTGTATGGGTTTTGTTCATTTATATAATCAAAATCATTTCTAATAAATGTGTATCCCGTAAAATTTGAATATGTGGAATTAATATTTATTTTTTTGTTGATAGCATATGATAAGTTAATATTTCCTACTACTTTTTTTGTTTTACTCAATTTCATATCGTCCAAATCGTTGCGTTGAAGCCCGATTCTTCCACTTAAATTTATCTTATTTTTCATTAAACTTTTTGATGCATCAAGAGTAATGTTTTCAAAATCGTTTGTAAAATAATAAGCTCCAAGTGTTGTATAACCCGGATCAATTCTTTCGTAAGTAGAACCTACGCTGTAACTTTTTCCCGAATATTTAATTGATGTGTTAAATGCATTGTAATATGATGTAGCTATTGAATTAGTCATCAAAAAATCGGTTAACTTAAAAATATTTTTTCCTTCGCGTTTTTCCATAATACGCCTATCATCAGTAATAGCTGTAGAGGCATATTCTACTGTAAACATCAATCTTTCAAAGATTTTTTTTGTCGCATTTAAGCTAATAGCAAGATTCTCTTGTGGTTTGATTATTGTTTTTACCGGCAACTTATTTAATGACGATACATCATCATAAGCATTAAATAATATTAATGACACTTCTCCATCGGCAAATAAATAACCAATTTTAAATCCATAACCGTAACGAGCAAAAGATGGTGTTGCTTTTAAATTTAATGTATCTTCTTCAACAGGTTTTAATAATCTGCCATACATAACACTTACTTTAATAGGCTTGTCAGGTGGCGTAAGTTCTATTCCTGCTCCTAAAAATTGATGCCCGCTCAATGTGTATGATGAAAAGCTCATTGAGTTATAACCAAGATATGTTTTTATCCATTTATATGAAGGTTGTATTCCGAATTGATTAAAATTAAAAGGATGTGAAAAATTTTCACTGTAATTTGAATATGTAAAGTTGAACGGACAATTTATTATTCCAAAAAAAACAAAATTAAGATTACCGTTTAACACATATGTAAACGGTTCACGAACATTTAAACTATCCGGCGAATGAAAAAAAACAGAAGTAGCAGATACTCCTCCGTTTAAAGTAAACGGTTCGTTTTTTGTAATTCCTGACAATTCTTGTCCATAAATAGTATTAATAAACAAAACAATAAATGTTAATATTATTATTTGCTTAAACGATGTCAATATTTATTGGTTTTTATAGTGTATATCTTATTTTCTCTATACCATTCTCTTACTTTTTGCAATAATTCAGGTGTAATTTCTTCATCTATTTCTCCGTATTCATCTAACTTCACCGGAAAATCTTCAATCTCTGTTGATAAATATTCTACTAAAAAATAAGCACAACTAATTTCTCTTTCATCAATAGGGTTATTTGTAACACAAATATTTTTATCTGTTAATACCCATTCAAAAATTATATCATATATACTTTTTTGCCTTGTGTAAATTAAATCGGGAATAATAACTTGAACAAAGTCCGTATTTATATTAAAATTTGCTACTCTATTCTTAATATAATTTATTGCGTCATCGTTCCCTAACCGAGCCAATGCCAAATAAACATCCCATTTTTCCGATTTATTATATACCGATAATAGTTTTTTATTTAATAAAATTTCTGCATCCGGACTACCTGCATAAGCGGCAAGTTTATATACATCTCCTCTGTAATAGCTGCATTTTTGTATCAAGCTGTCTAAATTATTCAATGATGACGAATTATAATCGGAAATACTAAATCTTTGTAAATATTGTAATAAAGAGTACGTATTTCCTGAATTCTCAGTAAAACACTGTTGAACAAAAAGATTAACAACAAATTGTCTGTTTTTTTTATTTTTACTTTTTAATGCCGATAATGCAAAATATCTATACGATTGCTTTCTTATTGCAGGAAGCGTATCTGAAACGTAAGGTGACAAAATAGGTTTGATTGTTGAAAAAACATTAGGATTACATATTACTGATATCTCTTCGTCTATCGGAATATTATTTCGAATTTTCTCCATCTTATCCGAAATCGATAAAGATAAATCATCTTTCAATTGTGCATATATTAAATTCCCTATGCTAATTAAAATTGCAAATAAAAAAAATTTCATACTCTTTATTTCTCGTTCGTTATGTAAATATACATTTTAATTTAAAAAAAAAAGAATTTCACATAACTATTTCAACAATAGTTCATTAGATTTTTAATATCGAATACGCTAATTTATTGAATTACAAGTAGTTAGGCAGGATAAAGATTTCTTATTTATTCCTTTTACATTAATATGTAATGAGCTATTATCAAAAAAATGATAATAAAAAAATCGTATGAAAAACAAACAAAAAAAGTGACCTCAGGAGGACTCGAACCCCCACCCCGGGAACCGGAATCCCGAGTTCTATCCTGTTAAACTATGAGGCCAAAGTGTTTGCAAAAGTAATAAATTAAAATATATAATAAATATTGCATGCTGTAAAAAGATAAAACAATTATCTTATCGGTATTAACGTGCTATATAATAATATATTAACACTAATGTTATCAACAGTTGTTAATAAATTGCTTTTAATTTGGTTTTTTGATTAGTTATATTTGTGCAAAATTTTGGGATATGGCAGTAAACTATTCGGAAGATTCAATAAAAACATTAGAGTGGAATGAACACATACGGCATCGTCCGGGAATGTATATCGGTAAATTGGGCGACGGCTCGTCACGCGACGATGGTATTTATGTTTTGCTTAAAGAGGTGTTAGATAACTCCATCGATGAGTTTATGATGGGCAACGGAAAGCAGATAATAATTACCATAAATGACAGAGTTGTTACAGTTCGCGACTTTGGCAGAGGTATTCCGCTTTCAAAAGTTATTGATGTTTCATCAAAAATGAATACCGGAGCAAAATACGATTCCAAAACATTTCAAAAATCGGTAGGACTAAACGGTGTAGGTATAAAAGCCGTAAATGCTCTTTCCACAAAATTTATAATTAAATCATTTCGCGACGGCGAAGTTAAAACAGTAGAATATTCTCGCGGTAACATAGTTAACGACTTGTCGATAGAAAAAACAGATGAACCGAATGGTGTATTTGTAGAATTTATTGCCGATGAAGAAGTTTTCGGTAACTACCGATATATGTCCGATTATGTTGAACCGCTTTTGCGTAACTATACCTTTTTAAATGCAGGATTGACAATTGTTTTCAATGGTGAAAAATATCTCTCACGTAACGGATTGTTCGACTTGCTCAATGAATATATGAATGCTCCCGGTTTGTATCCCGTAATTCATCTTAAAGACAATGATATTGAACTTGCAATGACTCACGGGCGTCAATACGGAGAAGAGTATTATTCGTTTGTCAACGGACAACATACCACACAAGGCGGAACACATCTGGCTGCTTTTCGCGAAGGCATCGTGAAAACGGTAAGAGAATTTTACGGTAAAAACTTTGAAGCCGCCGACATCAGAGCTTCTATTTGTGCAGCAATAAGTATTAGAGTTAGCGAACCTGTTTTTGAATCACAAACAAAAACAAAACTCGGTTCAAAGGACATCGGACCAAACGGACCTTCCGTCAATAAATTCATCACCGATTTTTTAAAAAATCATCTCGACAATTTTTTACATAAAAATGCCGAAACAGCCGAAATTCTGCTTAAACGCATTCAAGATTCCGAACGTGAACGTAAAGCAATGTCGGGAATTAAAAAACTTGCAAAAGAGAGAGCTAAAAAGGCAAGTTTACACAATAAAAAATTAAGAGACTGTCGTGTGCATTATAATTCAAATCACGACCGAAAACTCGAAACGTCTATTTTTATTACAGAGGGAGATTCGGCTTCGGGTTCTATCACAAAAAGCCGCGATGTTGACACGCAGGCTGTTTTTAGCTTAAAAGGGAAGCCGCTCAATAGTTACGGACTTTCCAAAAAAATTGTTTACGAAAACGAAGAGTTTAACCTTCTTCAAGCAGCTTTGAATATTGAAGAGGATATGGAAAATTTGCGTTACAACAATATTATAATTGCTACCGATGCCGATGTTGACGGCATGCATATCAGATTGTTGCTTATTACTTTCTTTTTGCAATTTTTCCCCGATTTAATTAAAAATAAACACGTTTATATTTTACAAACACCTCTTTTTAGGGTTAGAAATAAAAAGAAAACTTTTTATTGTTATTCCGAAGAGGAGAAAGAAAAAGCAATAAAAGAGCTTGGTGCAAATCCTGAGATTACACGATTTAAGGGGCTTGGTGAAATATCGCCAAATGAGTTTAAACATTTTATAGGAAAAGATATAAGATTAGACCCCGTAAATATTAAAAAGGGTGACTCAATATCCGATTTATTGGCTTTTTATATGGGAAAAAATACTCCCGACAGACAGCAATTTATTATTGAAAATTTGAGAATACTCGAAGATTAAGATTATTTAAAGTTTGTAAAGAAAAAAATTATAATATGTCCGAAGAATTAGAAAAACAAGAGAATAAACCCGGCAACGGGCATTCCGACAACCCCGAAGATGTAAAAACCGACAATTTACAGCATGTATCGCACATATCGGGCATGTATCAAAATTGGTTTTTGGATTATGCCTCGTATGTAATTCTCGAACGTGCCGTGCCGCATATCAACGACGGGTTAAAACCTGTTCACAGGCGTATCCTGCATTCAATGAAACG
>CAYRJP010000012.1:23521-24948 GCA_964424425.1 uncultured Bacteroidales bacterium
TGGAAACCATCGTATGACGGACGTAACAAAGAGCCTGTTACACTTCCCATGAAATTTCCATTACTACTTGCTCAAGGTGTAGAAGGTATTGCTGTGGGACTTGCGTCAAAAATTTTACCTCATAATTTCAATGAACTTATTGATGCGTGTGTTGCACACCTTAAAGGCAAATCGTTTGAGTTGTATCCCGATTTTTATACCGGCGGAATGATTGATGTATCGAAATACAACGACGGCTTGCGAGGCGGTGCGGTTAAAGTGAGAGCACGCATCGAAAAAGTTGATAAAAAAACACTTGCCATTAAAGATATTCCTTTCGGAAAAAACAGCTCTACTCTGATAGATTCGATACTTAAAGCCAACGAAAAAGGTAAAATTAAAATAAAACGTATTGACGATAACACCGCAGCCGAAGTGGAAATACTTGTGCATCTGGCACCGGGTACTTCGCCCGATAAAACTATTGATGCTCTTTATGCTTTTACCGATTGTGAATTGTCAATATCGCCGAATGCCTGTATTATTGAAGATGATAAACCTAAATTTATCGGTGTATCCGAAATTCTTCGCCATTCGGCAGAATATACCAAATATCTGTTAAAACAAGAACTTCTTATCAGACTTGGCGAACTGCAAGAGGCGTGGCATCAATCGTCGCTTGAAAAAATATTTATCGAAGAACGTATTTATAAAGATAAAGAATACGAAGAGGGGAAAAACTACGAAGCGGTTATCAAACACATTCACAAACGATTAAAACCGTTTAAAGATAAGTTTATACGCGAAATTACCGACGACGATGTTAAGCGTTTGTTTGAAATAAAAATGCGTCGTATTCTTAAATTCTCATCGAAAGAAGCTGAAGAACATCTATTGAATATCGAAGACGAAATATCGGTAGTAAAAAATCATCTCGACAATCTTAACGATTTTGCTATTGATTATTTTAAAAATATAAAAAAGAAATACGGTAAAGGAAAAGAGCGAAAAACCGAAATTCGCAATTTTGAAAGTATTGAAGCAACAAAGGTTGTCGTGGCAAACGAAAAATTATATTGTAACTTTAAAGAAGGATTTATAGGAATCGGCACGGCAATGCGTAAAGAGGAGTTTGTGTGCGATTGTTCGGATATTGACGATATTATTGTTTTCAGAAAAGACGGGAAATACCTTGTAACAAAGGTATCGGACAAAACATTTGTGGGCAAGGATATTGAACATATTGCCGTATTTAAAAAGAACGATGAACGTACTATTTATAATGTAATATATCGCGACGGAAAATACGGCAAAACATATATGAAACGCTTTGCCGTGAAAGGTGTAACTCGCGATAAAGAGTATGACGTCACAAAAGGAACACAAAATTCGCGTGTTTTATATTTCAGTGCCAATCCCAACGGTGAAGCCGAAATTGTGAAGGTTTA
>CAYRJP010000013.1:0-20761 GCA_964424425.1 uncultured Bacteroidales bacterium
TATTACAATACAGTTGCATTGCTTTTCTTATTCCCAACAATCCCATTTCGGGACGGCGGTCGGGGTCTTTTTCGCCATCAAGTTCGGGCACACCGACAGCTCCAAGTAATATTGCATCGCTTTTTTCGGCTTTTTGTATTGTCTCTTCAGGCAAAGGTTTCCCTTGCCCGTAAATAGCTTTTGCACCTATTAATCCGTAGTCGAAATTAAGTTCAAAATTATATGCTTTTGCCGCCGCTTTCATCACTTTTACGGCTTCGTTTGTAATTTCAGGTCCTATTCCGTCGCCTTGCAACACTAAAATATTTCTCATTATTATAATTTTTGTTTTTTACAATATAATACACTTGACATGACACTATACATTCTAACTGTATTTACATAAATTTTGAGATAGCATCAATATACGCCTCAACACTTGCGGTTAAAATATTTGTATTAGCCGAGAATCCGGTATAGATATTTTTATTGTATTTAACCTGAACATGCACCTTTCCAATATCGTCGCTACCGCGTGTAATTGCCTGAATAAGAAACTCTTCGAGATGCAAATTCTTTTTCACCACTTGTCTTATTGCATTAAACGAAGCGTCAACAGGTCCGTTTCCTTCGGCTGTTGCCGATTTTACTTCACCATTAACATTTAACCTTACGGTAGCCATTGTTTCTGGCAGTGTTCCTGTTGCTACATGCAAATAATCAAGTTTTAGTAAACGTCTTTGCTTTTTGTTTGTGTCAATTAAAACTTCCAAATCGCTGTCACTAATCTGTTTTTTTCTGTCGGCAAGTTCAAGAAAACGCTTGTAAATATCATCCAAATCACCGTTTACCGGTGTGTAACCTATTAATTCGAGGCGATGTTTAAGAGCTGCCCTGCCGCTTCGTGCAGTAAGAATAATTTCCGATTCGTTAACACCCACATCTTTGGGGTCGATAATTTCATAATTTTCGCGATTTTTTATTACACCATCCTGATGAATACCCGATGAATGAGCAAACGCATTTTTACCTACAATTGCCTTGTTGGGCTGAACAGGCATATTCATCAATGAAGAAACCATTCGGCTTGTCTTCATTATTTTTTTTGTTTTTATTGAGGTTGTTAAATTTAATTCTTTATGACTTTTTAAAATCATAACAATTTCTTCGAGCGAAGTATTTCCTGCTCTTTCACCAATTCCGTTAAGGGTAACCTCAACCTGACGAGCACCGTTTAAAACTCCCGAAATAGTATTTGCGGTAGCCATTCCAAGATCGTTATGGCAATGTGTGGCAATTATTGCTTTATCAATGTTAGGCACATTGTTCATCAGATAAGCAATTTTTTCGCCGAATTCGTGGGGCAAACAATAACCTGTGGTGTCGGGAATATTTACTACGGTAGCTCCTGCCTTGATAACCGCTTCGGTTACTTTTGCAAGAAACTCATTATCGGAACGACCTGCATCTTCAGCATAAAACTCCACATCGTCAACAAATTTGCGAGCATAAGTTACCGCCTCTATTGCACGGCGAATAATTTCATCTTCGTTAGTTCGCAATTTATGATAAATATGATAATACGAAGTGCCGATTCCTGTATGTATTCTACCGTGTTTGGCAAATTTCAAAGCATCGCCTGCTACTTCAATATCTTGTTTTACGGCTCGTGTCAGTGCACAAATAGTAGGGCGTTCCACTGCTTTTGATATTTCAACCACAGAGTTAAAATCGCCCGGGCTTGAAATGGGAAATCCCGCCTCGATAATATCAACGCCAAGCTCTTCGAGAGCTTTTGCCACTTCAATTTTTTCAATAGTATTTAACTGACAACCCGGAACCTGTTCTCCGTCACGCAGTGTGGTATCAAAAATGTAGATTTTTCCCGATGACATAATGTTGTTATTTTTGTGATTATAAAATTTTTGAGAAATGAGTTATTGATAAATCGGAAATTATATTTTTACGGAAGTATCAACATCTTCAAAAATAGTTTTCAGTTTTTGAATATCCTTTTCTGATTGCCTTTTCGAGAAACTTACAGGAATGGTTTTATCAAATTTTCTTTGTGATGTTTCAATAATGTTAATATTGCGTTCTTCCAAAAAGTTAAGTAAATCATTTGCCAATTCAGGATTTTTACGAATCTCATCATTTAAAATTTCCATCATTAAATTAATGGTAAAAAGTGTCAAACGATTCTCTTGTTTTTGTGTGTAAGTTTGCATCATAATTTATTTTTTTAATTTTGATACATCAAAAATATGTTGCATGATAATTTTAAAAAAATTAATAAATTGCCACTCTACACTTTTCAAACTGTAAGTAAAAAGATAACTATTATTGATTTTCAATATATTGAGTAGCATATTTAGTTAAAAGATATACAATGGCAAGACAACAAACTGATGATATATTCAGATTAATAAAATCGCTTTCGAAAGCGGAAAAACGTAATTTTAAACTTTATGTAAAGCGGCTTGGCGACAACGAAAACATGAAGTTTATTAAGTTGTTTACTGTTATCGAAAAACAAAAAGAATATAACGAAGAAGATATTTTGCGAAAAACACCCGAAATAAAACCTTCTCAGTTACCGAATTTAAAATCGAATCTTTATAAAAATTTACTGCAAAGTTTAAGGCTTACCGCTCAACAATATGACATTGAAATAATGCTAAGGCAACAAATTGATTTTGCCAAAATACTGTATAACAGGGGGTTGTATAAACAGAGTTTAACTATTCTTGAAAAGGCAAAATCAACGGCACACAAATACCGTATGGAGTTGTTGTGTTTTGAAATAGTGGAGTTTGTAAAATTTATTGAGTCGCAATACATTACACGAAGCATTGAAACAAGAGCCGATGAAGTGTCAAAAGAGTCGCAGCAGATAAATTCACAATTGACACTATCGGGAGCATTATCAAATTTATCGATAAAACTTTACGGCTTTTTTCTGAAAAACGGTTATGTTCGCAGCGAAGAAGACCAAATAAAAATTACTGACTATTTTCACGAAAATATGCCGGCTTTTAACCTTAGTTCGCTGGGATTTATGGAGCGGTTAAATCTTTATCAATCACAAGTATGGTATTATTTGATTGTGCAGGATTTTTTAATGGTTTACCGCTATTCGCTGAAATGGGTTGAGCTTTTTAAAGAATATCCTGAAACCATTGCGGCAAAAACCGATATGTATATCAAAGGAATGGCAAATATGCTTGACGGATTGTATTTTGCCGGCGATTTTACAAGGTTTAAAAAAACTCTCAACGAGTTTGAAAACTTTAAAGATTCTGTTGATTTTACAATGACAAAAAATGTTGAGTTACTGTATTATCATCATCTTTACACTCATATTATCAACAAACATTTTATGAAAGGCACTTTTAGTGCAGGGTGTGTAAGGATTCCCGAGATTGTGGAATTTATTGACAGCAATAAAATTTATATCGACAATCACAATATATTGGTATTTTACTATAAAATAGCTTGTCTGTATTTTGGTGCCGACGACTATAAAAACACTGTTAAGTATCTAAACTTGGTTATTAATTACAAAGACCCCGAACTACGTTCCGATATACACTGTTTTGCACGAATACTCAATCTTATCACCCATTTTGAAATGAAAAATTACGATTTGATAGAGTATCTTGTAAAAAATACATACCGCTTTTTGTCGAAAATGAAAGATTTGCACAGAGCACAAAAAGAAGTTTTGTTCTTTTTGCGTAAACTACCCGACACTCCGCCCGAAAATCTTAATCAAGCATTTGAAAATCTTTTAGTTACTCTAAAAAAATTACAAAAAGACCCATACGAAAAACGCCCTTTTTTATATCTTGATATTATTTCGTGGTTAGAGAGTAAAATCAGCAATATTCCTGTTCAAAAAGTTATCCAAAATAAACATTTAAACAGATTACATAATTAACTTTTGCCGATAAATTCAATATAATAAAGTCATTTGCTATTTTATTATGTATTCAAAATATTCACTAATCCACATTATCATGTAAAAAAGAATTTTCATTTTTAATTTTTATATTCCCGTTCTCATCATCCGATAGTGAAAATCGGGAAATTTCTTTTTCTTGATTCTCAATCTCTTCCATTTCATCGAGTTCAATATTTTTTCGTTTAAAAGCAGGGATATTTTCAAGTTCGTCAATATCATTAATATTATTATACGATACTTCGGGTTTTTTTATTTTTTTTATATTCAAATTTTCAGGTTCCACTTCGGGTATTATGTCCAAATTAAGCTGTGTGGCATCTTCCTTTTTTTCACCATTTTCAGCAGAAGAAGAAAACAACTCAAAACGTTCAAGGGTGTTATCTTCATTATTGTTGGTGTCATCCGATAAAGTTGTATCTTCCTGATTCCCCGATTTATCGATAACAACAAAAGGAATATCATCGGTAGGTTCTTTTTGTTCCGTAAAAACTTTATTATCTGTTTTATCGTCAACAAGAGAAATTTTCTCAATATCATTTTCTTTATTATCGTCGAGTTCGGGAACGCTATCGTTTTTGAAACCTGTTGCAATAATTGTTATATTCAACTCTTCATCCAACGAATCATCAAGAGTATTACCCCATATTATGTCAGCATTCATACCGGCAGCCTCTTGAATATAGTCGGTTATTTGTTCTATTTCGTCCATTTTTACCTCATGCGAAGTAGCCGAAGCAATATTGAGCAAAATATTTTTAGCTCCTCTTATGTCGTTGTTGTTAAGCAGCGGTGAACTAAGAGCCTCTTCGATAGCATTAATTGCACGATTGTCGCCCGATGCTGTTGCCGAACCCATAAGAGCAACACCACTGTTTGACATTACTGTATAAACATCGGCAAAATCAACATTAACAAATCCGTGAACTGTTATTATTTCAGCAATGCCTTTTGCAGCAATAGCCAATACATCGTCGGCTTTTCCGAATGCTTGCGAAAGTGGTAAGTCGCCATGCATCTCACGAAGTTTCTCATTATTTATAACCAACAGAGCATCAACATATTTACGCATTTCGTTTAATCCGTCAATTGCTTGATTTGTTCTTCGTTTTCCCTCAAAACGAAAAGGAAGAGTAACAATGCCAACAGTTAAAATTCCGAGTTCTTTGGCTTCTTCGGCAATTACGGGTGCAGCTCCCGTTCCTGTTCCTCCGCCCATACCTGCGGTAATAAATACCATTTGAGTATTGTGCGATAATATTTCCGTTATTTTATCGATACTTTCAATGGCTGCTTGTCTGCCTTGTTCGGGTTTATTACCGGCTCCGCGTCCGTGAGTAAGATTTTCGCCCAACTGAATTTTTACGGGTATTTCACTCTTATCAAGAGCCTGAGCATCGGTATTGCAAATAATAAAATCCACATCGGTAATACCTTGACGGAACATGTGATTTACAGCATTTCCGCCACCTCCGCCAACACCTATAACCTTAATTATAGAGCTTTTGTTAGGCGGTAAATCAAAATTCATTAAATCTGCTGACATAATATTTAATTTTTTGTTATTTATAACTCACTATTTGTTGCGGTATCTTACATTTTTTGGTCGTTAACATCAAAAAAATCACTCAAATTATTAAAAAGTCCCGAAAGAATACCTTGCTTTTCAGGCTTTTGTTCCTTATTATCAGGTTTCTCTTTTTGCTTTCCGGTATCGGTTATTTTTTCTTCTTTTTGAACAAACACTTCAACACAATTATTATTTTTATCGGCAAGTCCCATCATCATTAATCCTATTGCCGTTGAATAAATAGGTTGATTTATCTCTTTAATTATTTCACTTTGAATATTTTGGTTAGGGTATCCGATACGCACTTCCATACCTGTTTTGTAAGCAACAAGTTGTCGTAAATTTTTGATAAGCGAACCACCACCTGTTAAAACAATACCTGCACCAAGTTCATCAAGCATTCCCGACGACTCAATTTGAAAATATGCCTGAGCAATAATTTCTTCCATTCGACTTTGAATAATATGGGCAAGATTTTTAAACGATATTTCTTTTGGCGGTCTGCCACTTAATCCGGGAATTGTAACAACTTTGTTTTCCAACTCTTTGTCGGCAAGTGACGAACCGTATTTTACTTTTAATTGTTCAGCATATCGTTCAAGAATACCACATCCTTGTTTAATATCTTGCGTAACTATATTTCCCCCGAAAGGGATAACAGCCGTATGGCGAATAATTCCGTTTGTAAAAACCGCCACATCGGTGGTTCCGCCGCCAATATCAACCAAAGCCACACCAAGTTCTTTTTCGTCTTCGGTAAGCACAGCTTCCGACGATGCCAATGGTTCAAGAATCAGGCTTTTAACATTTATTCCCGAACGATTTATACATTTTTTAATGTTATTGGCATAGGTTGTTTGACCTATAACAATATGAAAATTTGCAGCTATTCTTTTGCCAAACATTCCTACGGGGTCTTTCACTCCGTCTTCGTTGTCAACACTAAAATTTTGCGGCAACACATGAAGAATCTCCTCTCCCACATCGATGGGTATTTTGTGCATATCGTCAATAAGAGCTTTAACATCCTCTTTTGAGATTTCAACATCATATGCATCTCTGTTCATGTAACCACTGTTTCTCATGCTTCGGATATGCTGTCCTGCTATTCCCACATAAGCATCGGTAATTCGCAATCCGGCTTGCTCTTGTGCCTGTTTTACAGCCAAATTAATAGCATTTACCGTTTGCTCAATATTCAATACCACTCCTCTTTTTACACCTGTTGACGGAGTATTTCCGTATCCTAAAATTTCAATCTTTCCGTTTACATCTTTTTTACCGATTATAGCTACTATTTTTGTAGTACCTATATCTATTGCTGCAACAATCTTTTCTTTTGGGTTCATAATCACTTATTTTTTATACAAATAACCTGATTTTCGTATTTTAAATTTATTATTTTATACTTATTCCATCCTGCTTTGGGCAATCCTTGCTCATAAAGAGCTTTCAGATTGCGAAATTTTGTTTTGTAATTTTTTATATCGCCAAACTCAATTTTTTGAGACCCTATTCGCGGTATTAAAATATATTCACCGTTTTGTTTTACATATATCTGCTCAATTTGCGATTTCCAAAATTTATTGTTGTAAATAAAACTTGCCATTTTATTCAAATTGTTCAAAACAACATTTTTATTTGTATCTCTACTGCCAATAAGTTTTTTTTGTTTGGCAAGCAATTTTGTAAAATTCAAATTTATGTGTCCCGATGCAATCAAAACATTTGCCGAATATTTTGTTGACAACGGCATTATTTTTCCTTGTTCATCAATATAAAAACTTTCGTTTTTATTGTTGATAATGCGTAAAACAGGTGTCCGCTGATTAATGCTTATTTTTACTATTCCGTTAATAGTGCTGTAAATATTTACACTCTTTACGGAAGGGTGCATCAACAACAAATTTTCAAGTTTATTTTCGTCAATATCGCCTATGTTTTCACCAACAAGTTTTACTCCTTTATCGTGCAACAATGTGAGTATATCCTCTTTTTCGATAAAAAAATTGTTTGACCTGTTGGGAATATCAATAATCACTTTTGAACATTTTACATTGTGCGTTTGTGCTCCAATCAACGGAAGCATTACGGCAACGTAAAACATTATCAATATCCACGGTAATATTTTTTTTATTTTCTTCACTTATTTTAAATTTTCTTTTTATAAATATTTCTCTGTCAATACATTTTTAATTTTATCCACAAGCCTGTCAATATCACCCGCTCCCATGGTTATAATTATATCGGTATCAGTTTCCGAAACTCTATCGGTTAAATCGGAATACTTACACAATAACTTATCGGGATTTTTTATTTTATTAAAAATAATATTACTGTCAACCCCCGGTATTGGTTCTTCCCTTGCGGGATAAATATCCGTTAAAATTATTTTATCACAATTTTCGAGACTTGCGGCAAACTCATCGGCAAAATCTTGCGTTCGCGAATATAAGTGCGGTTGAAAAACTCCCGTAATTGTTTTGTCGGGAAACAGATGCTTCACCGAATTTACACATGCTTTAATCTCTTCGGGATGATGAGCGTAATCATCAATGTAAATTATTTTGTCGGATAAAATTTGATATTCAAACCTGCGTTTTACCCCTTTATATTGTTTTATATGCTCCGATATAGAACTTTCATCGATATCTGCCAACCATGCGGCAGCAATTGCCGCCACTGCATTTTCAAGGTTATACAATCCCGGAACACCGAGCATAATATCTTTTATTTTTCCTTTCGGGTGATTCCATGTGAATTTGTAAAATCCGTCGGCAATAATTATATCACTTGCGTAAAAATCGGCATCACTGTTGTCAAGCGAATAAGTAAGATAATTGATGTGTTTATTTACATTTTTGTCAATATTTAAACCATATTTATAAATAAGATTTCCTTGCGGAACAATTTGTTCAATAAACAGATGAAAAGTGTAATTCAAATTATCAATATCTTTATAAATATCCAGATGGTCGGCATCAATAGCCGTAACAACGGCAGTTTTAGGATAAAGAGTTAAAAAAGAACGGTCAAACTCATCAGCCTCTACAATTACACATTTTGCATCGGGATTTATAATTACGTTGCTACCCGTATTTATCGACAATCCACCCAAAAATGCTTCGCATGTATTATTCATAATCCAAGCAACCATAGTGCTTATTGATGTTTTACCGTGTGTTCCGGCAACAGCAATACTCTGTTTTTCTTTGGTAAGCATTCCCAATACTTCCGAGCGTTTTACAACAGTATAACCATTATCGATAAAATACCTTAAAATTGAGTTATCCTTAGGAATTGCGGGAGTATAAATTACTATGGTTTTTTCTTTATCTTTTTTATAAACAGGTAAAATATACTCAACGGAGTCGATAAAATTAACGGGAATACCACTGTTTATAAGCCTATCGGTAATAGGCGACGGTGTTTTGTCGTAACCGGCAACAGAAAACCGAGCCTTACAAAAGCGATAAGCAATGGCACTCATTCCTATGCCGCCTATTCCTACAAAATACATTTTATCGTAATTCTTCAACTCCATTCCGTTACTTATTTATTATTTTAAAAATTTCGTCAACAATTAAATTATCGGCATCGGGCTTTGCAAGTTTTTGTAAATTAACCCTCATATTTACCCATTTTTTATCGTCTTTAAGCAAGTTCAACAATTCGGGTATCAATTTTTCTTTGGCTTCTGCATCTTTAACCATAACAGCTGCATCTTTTTTCACAAGAGCCTGAGCGTTTTTTGTTTGATGGTCTTCGGCTACATTAGGACTTGGAACCAAAATTACAGGCTTACCCACAATACACAATTCCGAAATTGTTCCTGCTCCGGCACGCGAAATAATAACATCGGCAGCCGAATAAGCCAAATCCATTCTGTTTATAAATTTATATGCCTTAACATTATGATTACTGTAAAGATTCAATTCACTTATTGCTTTTTCAAAATACGCCTCTCCGGTTTGCCAAATCACTTGAAAGTTTTTACGAATCAAAGCATCAATATTTTCGGTAATACTTTCATTTATTGTCCGGGCACCAAGACTTCCGCCAATTACAAGCAATGTTTTTTTATCGGACTCAATATTAAAAAAGTTTAACGCCTCCAAGCTTTTATCTTTTATATTTTGTAAGTCTTTCCTTACGGGATTTCCGGTAAGCACAATTTTATTTTTCGGAAAATATCTGCCCATATTGTCGTAAGCCACACAAATTTTTGCGGCTTTTGCGGCAAGTAATTTATTGGTAATACCGGCATACGAATTTTGCTCCTGAATAAGAGTAGGTATTTTCATTTTTTGAGCTACTCTGAGCAAAGGTCCGCTTGCATATCCTCCCACTCCGATAACAATATCGGGTTCAAAATTTTTGATAATACTTTTACATTTCATCAGGCTGATAATCAGTTTCGGAAAAAACGAGAATAAACTTAAACTCAACTTACGTTGTAATCCCTCAACAGGCAGCCCGATAATTTTATATCCTGCTGCGGGCACTTTCTCCATCTCCATACGGTTGTGAGCACCTACAAACAAAATAGATGTGTTTTCTTCGCGATTCTGAATTGCACGAGCAATGGCAATGGCAGGAAAAATATGTCCTCCTGTTCCTCCTCCGCTGATGATTATTTTTATCGGTTTCACAACTGCATTTTTTAAATTAACAACTATATATTTTCAACTAAATCAAAATCAGGCGTTTCAATGCCGTTTCCAATATTTTCTTCTTGAATTTCAGCATTTTCTTCTTGTTCTGAATAAACTTGCCTGCTTATATTTAAAATAATTCCGAATGCTCCGCTTGTAAATATTATTGATGTTCCTCCCATACTCACAAACGGAAGGGTTTGTCCCGTTACCGGAAAAATATTTACAGCCACAGCTAAATTTATCATAGCTTGAATAACTAAGCTGAGTGCCAACCCAATAGCCAAAAAAGCCTGAAATGTCCGGTTACTTTTTCTGACAATTTTACCTACTCTATATAAAAGAAAAAGATACATAAGAATAATTGTCAATCCTCCTGCGAGTCCGTATTCTTCAATAATTATGGCATAAATAAAATCGGAATACGGATGCGGAATATAATTTCGTTGCACACTGTTACCGGGACCTCTTCCGAAAAAACCACCGTTTACAATTGCAACTTTTGCTTGATTTGCTTGATAATTATTATCACTGTTACTGTCTTTATCAACAAAAGTTTCAATTCGTGTTTTCCATGTTCTAAAACGCCATACTTGCGGAAAATTCCAAATTAAAACTAAAAGCAAAGCACCGGCTACAATTGTGCCTCCTGCTACCACAGCTAACTGTTTTAAAGGTATTCTTCCTATAAACAACAATCCCATGCTTATTAAAAACAGCATTGCCGCCGTTGAAAAATTTGCAGGTAAAATCAATCCGCAAATTATTACTGTCCATATCAATATTGGTTTTAATACTTTCTTGTAATCGCCGATATTATCTTGCGACATCGACAATACCCTTGCAATGTAAGTTATAAGAGCTATTTTTGCTAAATCGGATGTTTGAAAAGTAAGCCCTGTCCCCGGAAGAGTAAGCCAACGCGAAGCCTCATTTAAATTCACTCCGATAACAAGAGTAAGCATAAGTAATATTACACTTATGTATAAAAGAATAACAGAAAGAGAAAAGAATATTTTATAAGAAATATTATGAACAATATAAATTATTCCTATTCCTATGGCTAAAAATGTTAGATGACGAAATAAAAAGTATGTGGTATTACCATCCATTCGCTTATATGCAAGCGAGCCTGTTGCACTGTAAACAGTTAACATTGAGATGATTGCCAAAATAAAAATCAGCATCCAAATACCAATATCACCCTTAAAATATTTTTTAAACTTTACTTTCATCTGTTTATAATTTATTTTTTAGTTGCCAGATGGAACCGCCTGATGAAAAATAATCATTGTCGTGTGTGTTAATAATTATTTTTATCATGCTTGTTTCATCTACAAACTTTATATTATAAGTTTCTCACTGCTTGTTTAAATTTTCTGCCGCGGTCTTCGTAATTGGCAAACAAATCGAAACTTGCACATGCCGGCGACAATAAAACTATATCATTATTCGAAGCAAGATAATATGCACTTTTTACGGCTTCGTCCATCGATTGTGTATCAACAATAGTTTTTACATATCCGTCGAAAGCCTTGTGTATATTTTTGTTATCAATACCCAAACAGATAATAGCCTTAACCTTTTCTTTTACCAAAGGCAACAGTTTACTGTAATCATTACCTTTATCAACTCCTCCCACAATCCATACGGTAGGTTTTTTCATACTTTCCAAAGCATACCATGTTGAGTTTACATTTGTTGCTTTCGAGTCGTTGATAAACTCAATTCTATGAACTTTAATTACAGGTTCAAGTCTGTGTTCAACACCTTTAAAACTTGTCAGACAGTTACGTATGGTCTCTTTTCTTATTTTCAGAACATTTGCCGTAACAGCCGCAACCATTGAGTTGTAGGTGTTATGTTTGCCTTGTAATGATAAATCTTTAATGTTCATAGTAAATTCAGAGTTTTGGTATTTAATAATCAAATTATTGTTATCTAAATAAGCTCCTTTACTAAGTTTTTCGTTTATCGAAAACGGTATTAATTCAATATCGGGGTTTATTTTTTTGAGATGCTGAACTATAACCTCATCGTCTTGACAAAAAATCAGTTTTTGATTTTCCGTCATGTTCTGTAAAATTCTGAACTTAGATGCGACATATTTTTCAAAACTGTTGTCGTATCTGTCGAGATGATCAGGGGTTATATTCATAAGAACGGCTATATCCGCTTTAAAATCATACATTTGGTCTAATTGAAAACTACTGAGTTCAAGCACAAAATAATCGTATTGATTTTGTGCTACCTGTTTGGCAAAACTTTTTCCTACGTTTCCCGCCAAACCGACATTGAATCCTGCTTTTTTCAAAATTTCATAAGTTAAAAGCGTTGTTGTTGTTTTTCCGTTGCTTCCTGTAATGGCTATCATAAAAGCCTTTGTAAACCTGTAAGCAAATTCTATTTCGGAAATAACATGTATGTTGTTTTCTTTTATTTTTTTAATTATTGATGCCGTATCGGGTATTCCGGGACTTTTTACAACCTCATAGGCTTTTAAAATCTTAGATTCGGTATGTTTACCTTCTTCCCACTCAATTCCGTATTTATCAAGTTCTTGCTTATATTTATCGGCAATTGTTCCCGCATCGGACACAAAAACATTAAAATCTTTGACTTTCGCCAAAACAGCAGCACCTACACCACTTTCGCCTGCTCCGAGAATTACTATGTTTTTTGTTATATCCATCGGATTATCTGATTTTTAATGTTACAATTGTAATTACCGCCAACACAATTCCCACTATCCAAAATCGGGTAACAATTTTGGGTTCGGGATAACCTTTCATTTGATAATGATGATGCAAAGGACTCATTTTAAATATCCTGCGTCCCTCACCGTATTTCTTTTTTGTATATTTAAAATATGATACTTGCAATATCACCGACAAACTCTCAACAAAAAATATCCCGCAAAGGATAGGAATAAGTAACTCTTTACGGATAACAATAGCCAATACGGCAATTATCCCGCCAAGGGTAAGACTACCTGTATCGCCCATAAAAACCTGAGCGGGAAAAGAATTATACCACAAAAAACCTATTGTTGCACCAATGAAAGCCGCAGAAAACACAACTAATTCGCCGGTGTGCGGTATATACATTATGTTAAGATAATCGGCGTAAATGACATTACCCGACACATACGCCAAAATACCGAGTGTTGCTCCTATAATTGCCGATGTGCCTGTTGCCAACCCGTCGAGACCATCGGTCATGTTGGCTCCGTTGCTTACCGCCGTAATTATAAAAATTACCACAATAACAAATACTACCCAACCCCACCTTTTCGATGCTTTTTCGCCAAGAAAACTAACCAATTGCGAATAGTCGGCTTCGTTGTTTTTCAAAAACGGAATGGTTGTTTTTGTAGCTTTTATATCAACAGGTTTTTGAGTATTAACCGTTTCTGTTTGAACATTTATTTCGGCAACGAGACGTTCTCTGATTACAACATCGTTGCTCATATACAAAGTAAGTCCCACAATAAGTCCCAAACCTATCTGCCCCAGAATTTTAAATCGTCCTGCAAGACCTTCTTTATCCTTTTTAAATACTTTAATATAATCGTCGATAAACCCGATTGTTCCCAGCCAAAGAGTGGTTATCAGCATTAAAATAATATAAACATTGTCGAGTTTGGCAAAAAGCAAAACGGGAACAACAATGGCTCCGAGAATTATTACTCCTCCCATTGTGGGTGTTCCTTTTTTTTGCATTTGTCCTTCGAGTCCAAGGTCGCGAACTTCTTCACCTATTTGTTTTTTTTGCAACAAACGGATTACTCTTTTTCCGTAAATCATTGAAATAAGCAACGAAAAAATTACCGCCAACCCCGACCTGAACGAGATATATTGAAACATTCCTGCTCCGGGAAAATTAAGTTGTTCTAAATAATGAAACAGATAGTATAACATAATTACATTTTTCTCTTTTTATTCGTTATCAAATACTTCTTCTACAATTTCAATATCGTTAAAATGGTGTTTTACACCTTTAATTTCTTGATACGTTTCGTGTCCTTTGCCTGCCACAAGAATAATATCGCCCGTGTTTGCAAACATACAAGCCGCACGTATGGCTTCGTCTCTTTTTGTTATAGCAATAAGTTTGTTGTTCAATGGGGGCAAAACTCCCGCTTTCATGTCTTCAATAATATCTTCGGGTTTTTCGTTTCGCGGATTATCGGATGTTAAAATCACCTTGTCGCTAAGTTTTGCACAAATATTTGCCATAAGCGGACGTTTGGTTTTATCGCGATTACCGCCTGCTCCCACTACTGTTATTATTTTTCCGTTTTCTTTTATATCGTTAATAGTGTTAAGAACATTTTCCAAAGCATCCGGTGTATGAGCATAATCAATTATTGCAAGTTTTCCGCTTTTTGATTTTACATACTGAAATCTGCCGTCAACACTATCCAACGAGCTGAGAGTATTTAATACTTCATCACGTTTTTGATTCAACAAAACTGCAACCGCATATACCGACAATAGATTGTAAGCATTGAATTTTCCGATAAATTTTGTCCATACTTCGGTATTGTCAAAAGTGAGCAACATACCGTTAATATCGGCTTCTATAAGTTTTACATTAAAATCGGCAATGCTTTTTTGTGCCATGGTATATTTTTTTGCTTTGGTATTTTGTAACATTATTTTACCGTTGCGGTCGTCAATGTTTACCAATGCAAAAGCATCTTTATCAAGATTATCGAACAACAGTTTTTTAGCTTTAATATATTCGGCAAATGTTTTGTGATAATCGAGATGGTCTTGTGTAATATTTGTAAAAACAGCACCCGTAAATTTTATTCCTGCTATGCGTTTTTGATGTAAAGCATGCGAACTAACCTCCATAAAACAGTAGTCGCAACCTGTTTCCGCCATTTGCGAAAGCAATTTGTTTAACTGCACCGGGTCGGGAGTTGTATGAGTGGCCTCAATTGTCGTTGTATGCACATAATTGCGTATTGTTGAGAGCAATCCCGTTTTATATCCGAGCAACTCAAAAAGTTTATAAAGCAGAGTTGCCGTTGTTGTTTTTCCGTTGGTTCCGGTTATTCCTACAAGTTTAATATTTTCCGACGGATTGTTGTAAAATTCCGATGCAATAATACCAAGAGCTTCGGCAGAATCTTTTACAAGAATGTAAGTTATATTATTGTGTAAATTTTCGGGCAATTGTTCACAAATAACAGCCGATGCTCCTTTTTCAACAGCATTTTCAATATAATTATGACCATCGGTATTGTAACCTGCAACGGCTACAAAAATATTTTGAGCGGCAACTTTTCGTGAATCAAACTCAATACCGCTTATTTCAATGTCGGTATTTCCGTAAGTTTCCGCTATTTTAATATTTATAATTAACTCCGATAATCTCATTATAAAAAAAGTTTTTATATTAAGTTTAAAATAATTCGTTCCCCTTTTTTAATAGGCGAACCTGCTTCAATAGATTGATTATTTACAGCTCCATAGCCTTTTAGCACTACATTGAGACCTAAATTTTCGAGAATAAAAACAGCATCTTTTGCCCCCATTCCTTTAACATTTGGCACAACATTGCTTTTTATATAGCGGTTATATAATCGTATTGATGTATCGCGTTTTTCGGTAGCAACCCAGTTAGAAGTAACACCTATATCTTCGTAAACAATATTCAAATCGTTAAGCACTTCTTCCAGCTCTTCCTTATTGCCGTTACGTGTATATGGTGCTGTTTTTTTATTGTTTTCAGCAATAAGTTCGTTGTTTGTGTGTAAATTAATTTGTGTAGAATAAATTTTATCGGCAATTTCTTTAAACACTTGTCCTGCAACAAGATTACCATAATACACACCCGACGATGGGGCATTTACCACAACAATACAACTGTAAACAGGATTGTCGGCAGGAAAATATCCCACAAACGAAGCCTGATAGCTGACTCTACTTTTATATTTATATCCGTATTTTGCATTGGCAATTTGTGCCGTTCCGGTTTTTCCCGCTATTTTATAATTTAAATTTTTAAGATTGGTTGCCGTTCCGCGTTCAACAACACCTTCGAGCATTTTCTTTGCTTTGGCAATTGTTGCCTTTGAACAGATAGACGGATTAAGAACAACGGGCTTAAATTCTTTAATAATTTCACCGTGATTTGCAATTGCTTTAACAAACCGCGGTTTCATCATTTTACCGTTATTTGCAACAGCATTATAAAAAGTAAGAATTTGCAAAGGAGTTTGTTCAACTTCGTAACCGTAAGCCATCTGCGGAAGCGAAATACCCGACCACAAAGTATCACCGGGAAATTTTACATACGGCGGACGCTCCCCTTTAATGTCGATACCCAATTTTTCGGTAAGCCCCATTCTTTTAAGCCCTTTTACAAATCTATCTTCGTTTCCTGTATAATATTTTGTTATTATTTTAGATACTCCCACATTCGATGATACCTCAAAAACACGCTGAACGGTAATTTTTCCGTAACCTCCTTTGTGAGAATCCTGCACCAAAAAATCGTGATATCGCACTTTGCCGTTTCCCGTATCGATACTATCGTTAAGGTCAATATATCCATCTTCGAGAGCAACCATTAATACAGGTAATTTAAATGTAGAGCCGGGTTCGGTTCTTTCGCCAATGGCAAAATTGTATTGTTCACTGTATTTACCTTGCGAGTTTCGTTTAAGATTTACAATAGCCTTAATATTACCTGTTTTCACCTCCATAAGAATGGCAATTCCGTGACGAGCATTATGTCGTCTCAGCTGTGTATCAAGAGCCTGATGAGCAACATCTTGAATATTCACATCAATTGTTGTTATAATGTCATTTCCGTCTTTTGGTTCAATTTTATTACCGTCGTTTATAGGCATCCAATAGCCTCCGGGTATTCTTTGCACAGCAACCAATCCTTCTTTACCTTTTAAAACAGTATTGTAAGCACCTTCTATTCCTACTTTTGTTCCATTTATCCTTTCGTAACCGATTGTTCGCGAAGCAAGATTTACAAACGGTTGAACTCTGCTGCTTTTTTGAATAATTATAATTCCACCCCTGTTTTTACCGCGTCTGAAAATAGGAAATGTTTTAAGTTTTTTAAGTTGTATAAAATCAACTTTCCGATTTATTAAATGATACCTATCGCCTTTGTATCGGGCACTTACAAGTTCATTTTTATATCTTAATGCCGATTTATCTTTAAATAAAGATGCCAAACATATACTCAAAGAATCAATTTCTTTATTAAAAACTTTGTCAAGAGCCGGGCATTTCAAGTCCATTCTAACTTCATAATAAGGTATTGAAGTTGCAAGAATTCGCTTGTCTTCGGCAAGAATATTTCCTCTATCGGGTTTTACAACAACCTCCTTTTTACTAATAGTATTGGCTTTTGCCCATTTTTTGTGTTCAACAACTTGAAGATACAAAACCCTGCCTATAATAATAAAAGCAAACAACAGCACCATCATATACACAATGGTTAAACGCGAAACTATGCCTCTATTTATGTTACTTGAATTACTCATTGTCAGTTACAACTAATTTATAAGGTGGTTTTACTGCTTCTTTTAATTCCAAACCTTTTGATTTTACCAAACGAGCCACTTCACTCTGTTTGCTTATATACATAAGTTTTGATGCTGATGTAATTGATTCGGCACGCAATTCTTTAATTTCAATTTGTAATTTTGCCGTTTTTCTTACAATTTTTTCAGCATGATACCTATTACCTATATATATTATTGCAATAAATGTTAAAAACAATATAAACGGAAACTGGTCGATAAACCAGTCACGTGTAAGTATGCTACCGTCAATAAAATTCTGATACGGTATTTTACCGTTACTTTTCGAATTATTGTTTTTGGTAAAATTCATTTTTCACTATATTTTTTCAGCAATTCTTAATTTTGCACTCCTTGCTCTGCTGTTTCTCTCAATCTCTTCGTCATTGGGAACAATAACCTTGCGATTTACCTGAACAAAAGGAACTTTAACATTCCCGTATAAATCTTTTTCGGGTTCACCTTCGAACATTCCTTTTTTTATAAAATTTTTCACAAGACGGTCTTCAAGCGAATGATATGTAATAACCACAAGTCGTCCGCCGGAATTAAGCAAATCTTTTGTTTGCATAAGCATCTCTTTTAAGGCAAGCATTTCATCGTTTACTTCAATTCTTAGAGCCTGAAAAATTTTAGCCAAAAATTTTGATTGTCCGTGTTTTGGCATCACAGGTTCAAGTAACTCTTTCAATTGGTCAACCGTTTCTATTTTGTTGATTTTTCGATACTTATCAATTAAGCCGGCTAATCTGCCCGCATTTTTCAATTCGCCGTAATTTTTAAACAAATATTTTAATTTGTCGGCATCGTAATCATTTAAAATATCTTGTGCGGTTACAGCTCCCGATTTGTTCATTCGCATATCGAGCGATGAGTTAAACCTAAAAGAGAACCCTCGTTCTTTGTCGTCGAAGTGATGACTTGAAACTCCCAAATCGGCAAGTATTCCGTCAACTTTATTTATATAAAAATATCGCAGGTAATTTCTCATAAAACGAAAATTACCCCGAACCATAATCAGATTTTCATTGTCGGTTTTATTTTTTACGGCATCGGCATCTTGGTCAAACGCAATAAGTTTACCTGTTGTAAGATGTTTTAATATTTCATTTGAGTGACCGCCGCCGCCAAAAGTGCAATCGACATATATTCCATCAGGTTTTATTTGTAACCCTTCAATACTTTCATTCAATAAAACAGGCACATGGTATTTTTCCATTTTTTACTCCTCCGCTTTATTGTTTGACTGCATAATTTGTTCGGCAAGTTTGGCAAATTCAGTTTCGTCTTCAATTAAATTGTTGTAAATGTCTTTGCTCCAAATTTCAATTTTTGAATCTTGCCCCGAAAACACTACTTCTTTATCAATTCCTGCGACATCAAGCAATCGTTTAGGTATTAACATACGACCATTACCATCAAGAGTAACTTCGGCAGTACCTCTGTAAAAACCGCGTAAAAAGCGGTTGTGTTCTTTGTTGAAAGTGTTTATTTGCGAACGAATTATTTTGTTTTGTCGTTCCCACTCTTCGTTTGTGTAAAGCACCAAACAATGTTCAAACAAATCTTTTTTAACGATAAAACTATACACCTTGTCTCCGGTTTGCTTTTTTAAACCGGCAGGAAACAGCACTCTTCCCTTACTGTCAACTTTGCATGTATAATCACCTATAAAATTTGCCATGTAACTTATCTGTTTTTCAACCTGTAAAGTAATAAAATTTCTAACACTTTCACCCACTTTCACCCACTTTTTTGCACAAATTGTTGATAAATTGCATTTTTTAGGCTGAATGTTAATAAATATGAAATTTATGTTAGATAGAGTTTTGTTAAAATAAATTGAAACCCAATCTTCAGTAAAACAGAGACAAATTGTATGAATAATGCGAGTTAATTATTATTTTCGCAACAAATAAAACCAAATTTCAATGAACTTTAATAATAAAACTTTTTGGATTACAGGAGCTGCATCGGGAATGGGAAAGGCTGTTGCCGAAGCTTTATCGAATTATAATACTGTTTTGATAATTTCGGACAGAGACAAAAAAGGTTTGGAAGAAACAGCAAAAATAATAGAACAAAACGGAAGTAAAGCCATTGTTCAAGAGTTGGATATGTCGAACTCAGAGTTGATTTCAAAAACAGCCGAACAGATATTATCAAAAGTAAAAAATATTGACGGATTATATCAATTTGCAGGCATAAGTCAGCGGTCGTTGGTAGTTGAAACTCCCATTGAAAACGACAGGTTAATTATGGAAATAAACTTTTTTGGTGTTGTGGCTCTTGCAAAAGCAGTATTACCGGTAATGATTAAAAACGGCGGCGGACAATTTGCCGTAGCTTCCAGCTTAGTGGGAAAATTCGGATTTCCATACAGGTCGGCATATTCTGCATCGAAACATGCTTTACACGGTTTTTTTGAAACTCTGCTTGCCGAAAACCATGATAAAAATATAAAAGTTTCAATTTTAATAGGCGGCAGAATAAAAACAAATATCTCAAAATTTGCTATTGAAAAAGACGGTAAAGAACATGGTAAATTAGATGCGGGACAAGCAAACGGAATATCTGCCGAAAAAGCCGCATCTCAGATTTTAAAAGGTTTGAAAAAAGAAAAAATTGAAATTCCGATAGGCAAAAAAGAGTTATTGATGCTGAAAATAAAAAGATTTTTACCTAAACTGTCGTTTAAAATGGCAAGAACTTTAAAACCAATGTAAAAATTTGCGGCGAATACATAGCTTAATCTCCGTATATCTACGGAGATTAAACTCTAACCAATTCAAATAAATCCTCTACCTTAATATTAAAAAACTGAGCAAGTCTGATTGCTAAAATAGTTGAAGGCACAAATTTACTGTTTTCTATTGTGTTTATGGTTTTTCGAGTAACTCCTATTTCGGCAGCAAGTTCTTCTTGCGTAATATTTTTTATTGCCCGTTGAACTTTTATCCGGTTTTTTAATTTCCACTTCTCCATAACTACCCTCTGTTGTATATTAACCAAGAAACCTGTGTTGAAACAACACC
>CAYRJP010000013.1:20861-22221 GCA_964424425.1 uncultured Bacteroidales bacterium
TCCATAACTACCCTCTGTTGTATATTAACCAAGAAACCTGTGTTGAAACAACACCGATATATAAAGTTATTTCACAAACTATTAATGCCGAAATATTGGTAAATAATGATAAAGAGAAAAAAATTGCAGTTAAAACAATTAATGTCCAATATCCAATAACAAATGATTTATTTCTGTTGTGCAATGTCAATTCATCCGACAAAGCATTTTTTAAATTACTATCCGAATTTACAATTTTCCCAAGTTTTATAAATTTTATAAGATTTATAACAAATAATATCCACCCAATCAAACCTACTAAACCCAACAAGCTAAGTATTAACATATTGACTGTTAGATTTTTTGAAATAAATACACCAAACCAAATTACCCAACCGACAGTGAACCATTTAACCAAATTATATCTTGATTTGTCTAACTTTTCAATTAATGAAGTTTCCATAATTTTAAATTTTAATGTAACATTTAGTTATCTTTATGTAACCTTAGAGTTACAAATTTAAAAGTAAATTCTTTAAATGCAAACTTTATTTTAAAATATTTAAACTGAATTTTTTAACAACACTGCATAAATACACTCAAAAATATAACCATAAAAAAGATGTTGTGAAAATTAATTAAATTTGTAAAAACTTAATAAAAAGTAAGCAAATGCTTTTATACAAAATTATATATTTGTAAATCAGTAATTTTGATTTAAACCGAAAGTAAAAAATATTTTTATGGCAAAAAGAATAAACGGAATACAACAATTAGGTGTAGGTGTTGATGATGTTCAAAAGGCTTTTAAATGGTATCGAACGCGATTCGGTATGGATATAAAAATGTTTGAAGAAGCGGCTATGGCAGAACTTATGTTACCACACACCGAAGGCAAACCCCGCGAGCGACACGCTATTTTAGCTCTTAACATGCAAGGCGGAGGTGGTTTTGAAATATGGCAACACACAGGAAAAACTCCTGTTTCTCCCAAATTTGAAATTCAAATCGGCGATTTGGGAATTTGCATCGGTAAACTAAAATCAAACAATATTCATAAATCATACGAACAACTAAAAAAACTTGATGTTGAAGTTCTTACCCAAATAGATAAAGACCCTGCGGGTAACGAGCATTTTTACGTAAAAGATTTATATGGTAATATTTGGGAGATAATTTATTCTCCATATATTTTATATCCTACAAAATCAGCAACAGGTGGTATTTACGGAGTTGTAATAGGCACAAAAAATATTGACGAAAGTTTAAAAGTTTATCGCGATATTTTAAATTACGATACTGTTGTTTACGATGTGAAAGATAAGTTTGCCGATTGGGCGGGAGTGCCCGGAGCAAGCAATACTTACCGTCGTGTATTGCT
>CAYRJP010000013.1:22321-23572 GCA_964424425.1 uncultured Bacteroidales bacterium
AAAATTCCGATAATAAAAAAATTGGGGTGGTATCTTAATCTGCGTAAGCGTGGCGAAAAACCATTGCCCGGATTTATGTTTAAACTGTTTGGTTTAATGCGAGTAAGATAATTTCAGGTATGTCAAAAGTTGTAAAATTTATCTTACTGATTGCTTTTTCGGGGCAGTTTTTAAATGTTTTTTCACAAATACAATTTTCGGATGATATTGTAACGGGAGCTAAACAAACAAATATCTATTTTCCGTTGTTAAAAAATAAAAAAGTTGCCGTTGTTGCCAATCAAACATCAATGGTAAACAACGTTCATCTTGTTGATACTCTGATATATTCAAAGATTAATGCAATAAAGATTTTTTGCCCCGAACACGGATTCAGAGGCATGGCTGATGCAGGTAAAACAATAAATAATTCGACAGATAAAAAAACGGGGTTGCCTGTAATTTCCCTTTACGGGAAACACAAAAAGCCGACAGCTACCGACTTAAACAATGTTGATATTGTGATTTTCGATATTCAAGATGTAGGAGTCAGATTTTACACCTATATCTCTACTCTCCATTATGTTATGGAGGCTTGTGCCGAAAATCATATTCCGCTGATAGTGTTAGACAGACCGAACCCAAACGGATACTATATTGACGGACCTGTTTTAGATACCGCTTATTGCTCATTTGTGGGAATGCATCCTGTTCCGCTTGTTTACGGAATGACTATTGGCGAATACGCACTGATGATAAACGGTGAACATTTTTTAAAAAATGCCGTAAGATGCGATATTTCAGTTATCCCTTGTAAAAACTACACACACAATAAAATTTACAACTTACCTGTAAAACCTTCGCCTAACTTACCGAATATGCGGTCGATACTGCTTTATCCGTCACTTGGGCTATTTGAAGGAACGATAATGAGTGTGGGCAGAGGAACCGATTTTCCGTTTCAGGTTTTTGGACATCCCGATTACAAAAAAGGTAAATTTAAGTTTACTCCGCAAAGCAAACAAGGTGCCGAAAATCCTAAATACAAAAGTATTCAATGTAAAGGTGTTAATCTACAAACTATTGAATTACAGTATATTATCAGTCAAAAATCCATCAATCTTCAATATCTGATTGATGCTTATAACGGAATGAAAAATAAAGAAAATTTTTTTAATAACTTTTTTTATAAACTTGCAGGAAACAAAATTTTGCAACAGCAAATTAAAAGCGGCATAAGTGAACAACAGATACATGCATCGTGGCAACAAG
>CAYRJP010000014.1:0-4260 GCA_964424425.1 uncultured Bacteroidales bacterium
TCCTTTTTACAAAAAGCGACTTTACAAAGCATTTTACCCCTACACTAATGGCGAAAAGAGGCATATATCCGAGGATATTTATGCACCCGAATATTTTGATAAAAACAATAATCTGAATATTGAAAAATTAATAGAAGAATACAAAACATATGTAAAGAGGCGTGGTTTTAAGGTATTTATGGAAAAAGACAACGACGGCAATTATACATCAATAAAAGAGAGTGCATTGATATACAGTTTTGAAACATTTATAACAGCCGTAGTTGCCGAACTTGAAGGGAAAATATATCGTGAAGCTGATACCGGACTTGGCAAAAGTGATATGATAATAAATATATCGGGTAGTGAATATTTAATAGAAACGAAAGTATATTATAGTCCGGGGCGTTTTATGGCAGGCAAACAACAGCTTGCTTATTATTGCAAATCGCTAGGATTAACCAAAGGTATTTATATAGTGTTTTGTCCTACGGGTATTAATTATCCCGAAAGGGTAAAAGAATCAAAAGAAACCATTGAAGACATTGAAATATCAACCTATTTGGTAGATTACGATGAGGAAAAATGGTGATGAGTTAAAAGTTGAAAGTTACAATGGAGGCTGAACTTGTTGAAGCTGGATTAGCACCAAAGAACAGCGTTAACTTGCAACAGTCATTTCGAACGGTAGTGAGAAATCTCTTTGCGACTTAGCGGCTTTGCGTGAGAAAATGCAATGAGTTGAAAATAGAAAGTTCTATATTAAATTTATAATGTTAATTATAATTACAAAATTAATTATATTATTGTGTTTTAATGTTTTACAAGACAACAATAAACCTGTAAACACACAAATAACAAAAATCATTACGCAAAAAAACAACGATAATTTATATAATATCAAACATTTACAAAACCGGAAACAAAAGATGAAAAACAGAGAACCTGTGGTAAGCGGTAAGTTTTATCCTTCTGATGTTGAAGAGTTAAAAAAAATGTTAAGCGGATTTTTTTCAGAATACTCATCATCCGAAGAATATAAAGATGTTATTGCAATAATATCACCTCATGCGGGATATGTATTTTCGGGTAAAGTTGCTGCATCGGCATTTTCAAAAATAGATACTGATGCCGAATTTGAAAATATTTTTGTGATAGCACCATCGCATCACGTTGCCTTTAATGGAGCATCAATTTATAATATAGGTAATTACATAACGCCATTGGGAGAAGTTAAAGTAAATTTTGAAACAGTAAACAAATTAATTGAAAAAGGTTCTTATTTCGGGTTTTATCCCGATGCCCACAAATATGAGCATAGCCTTGAAGTTCAATTGCCATTTTTACAATATTATTTGAAAAAGCCTTTTAAAATTGTTCCTATTGTTGTGGGCACACAAGATATTAATATTTTAAAAAGCATAGCAAAGCAGTTGCAACCGTGGTTCAACAATAAGAATCTGTTTGTAATAAGTTCCGATTTTTCACATTTTCCCGATTATAACGGAGCTGTTGAGGCTGACGGTAGAATGGCACAAGCTGTTGAAACAAAAAATGTTGATAGTATTTTACATGCGGTTGAAGAAAATAAAAAATTGAATATCAGCAATTTGGCAACAAGTGCTTGCGGATTGGCAGGAATAATTATTCTTACTCAAATGGCTCAGCACAGTAATGATATCAAAGTAGAGAAGATTTTGTATGAAAATTCCGGTGATACGCCTTATGGCGATAAAGACAGGGTTGTGGGGTATTTGTCGTTTGCTTTTTATAAAGAAAAAACCGATGACTTTTCATTGTCGGCAAAGGATAAACAGCAATTATTGGCAATTGCTCGTAATGCAATACGTTCAAGTTTGTTTGGTGAAGATAAAAACATTCAAATTGATGAATCGGAGTTTAGCGAAACATTAAAATCAGAATGCGGAGTTTTTGTTACTTTACACAAAGACAATAAGTTACGCGGTTGTATAGGACGGTTTAACCCCGATATTCCGTTGTATAAGTTGGTTGCTCAAATGGCAAAGGCTTCGGCATTTAACGATACTCGTTTTACGCCTGTTACGGCAGATGAATTTAATGATTTAGAGATAGAAATATCGGTTTTAAGTCCGTTGAAAAAAATTTCATCTCCTCAGGAGATAGAAATAGGCAAACACGGTATTTACATTAAGCAAGGTTTCAACAGCGGAACATTATTACCACAAGTTGCAGTTGAAAACAGTTGGGATGTTAAAACATTTCTCGAATATTGTTCACAATACAAAGCAGGAATTGGCAAATATGGTTGGAAAACAGCCGATTTGTATGTTTATACGGCAATAGTTTTTTCGGAATAATCAGCATTGAGGAGCAATGTAAGGAATTTTTACATAGAATGTACTACCTTCGCCAAGTTTACTTTCAACTATAATGGTTCCGCCTAGTAGTTTTGCAAGTTCTTTGCTAATGGCAAGTCCTAATCCTGTGCCGCCATATTCGCGAGTCATATAATCTTCAACTTGAACAAAGCGTCCGAATATTTTTTGAATATCATGGTCGGCAATTCCAAGTCCCGTATCTTTTACAAAAAGTTCAACAGTATCGTTTTGTAATGAATAACCTATTTTAATTTCACCGGTGCACGAAAATTTTACGGCATTATCAATCAATTGTTCCATAATTTGTTTTAAACGATTACCGTCTGAAATAATACAGGTATTTTTATCTACATTGCTAATATCTACAACTATATTAATATTTTTATTATTGTAAACCAGATTTTCACCGTATAATTTGTTTTTTGCAAACAAATGTAACTCAGCAAATAACTCTTCAAGGCAGATTGTGCGGTTTATAATTTTCATTTGTCCCGATTCTATCTGGCTGAGGTCAATAATATCGCTTATTATTTGTAAAAGTTTGCTACTGTTGGAATTTATTAAATCAACATATCTTTTTACATCATCGGGAGCAGGATCAGTATCTCGCAATAGTTGAGCAAATCCTACTACTGCATTTAGCGGTGTTCGTATTTCGTGACTCATATTTGCCAAAAAAGCCGATTTAAGATTGTCAGCCATTTCGGCGTCAGATTTGGCATCAATAAGCTGACTTTCTCTTTTTATTACAGATTCTTTTACATGTTCAATATTTTTTAAAATAATACTTAATTCATCATTTCCTTTAAATGTTTTTAACTTATCGTATTTTGCAAAGCGTAAGGCATCAAGATTATGGTTTATAATTGATATCTTTTTCAAGAATAGTTTATCGGTTAATATGGGAGATATAAGTGATATAAGAGAAATAATAATTAGTAAAACCAATAAATTATAATAACCTATATTTATTGCATAATTGTATCTTAACGAATAATCGTATTCAACCGATAAAATAAGTTTTTTAGGAAAATTAATAATTCTTGACGGAATATCTATTATTGTAAAATATTGTTCACATTCGTTAATTTCTTTTGTTAATACTTTGTTTTTCAGTAAATTATCAAAATCATTTTGTGAAAGAGTAAATTTTTGATTACTATCAAAAAGAGATCTTTCGGGAAGGTTTAAATTATATAAATTATAATTTTTAACAATATCAGAATGAGTATTTACAAGATCTTTTAAGTTAGTTAAAAGGGTATTATATAATTTATTATTTTGATTAATATTTCCTCTGTCAACTGTGATGGTTGCTTTAATTATATACATCGAATGTTTAGGAACAAAAGATATTGTTGCCAATAGAACTTTGGATGTTGAATCTAATTTAAAAATAATATGTTTATAGCAACTTGTAGTATTATCAAATTCCAACGAAGAAGAAATATTTTCTATTGATAGTTTTCTAAAAGAAAATTTTTTTGCTATTTCTTTTAGTTCTTTATCCGATATGGTTTTAATATTTTTTTTATCGATATATTCTGCTGTTGAAATTAATTTATCGCGATATGCGTATTTTATTTGGTCTTCAATAAAATGTAAATAAGTATTAAAGTCGGTAAATGTTTTTATTACGCGATATTTAAAATCTTCTTGTTCGGCTTTAATAACACGTTTGAGTTGCTTATTTACATTGAAAGCTACAATACCCAATAGTAAAATGCCTACAAAAAAAACTAAAGAAGATATATAAATATTAACCTTGCGTTTCATGGTTAAATGTTTTTCTTATCTTTTTGTAAAATGTAATGTGCTTAGTTACAAGTAGATAAACAAAAAATATAAGTATTAATTTGGTTTACTAAATATAACAAAAAAAATTAATTATTGTTTATAATTTATTGATTTTAATATTAAT
>CAYRJP010000014.1:4360-6566 GCA_964424425.1 uncultured Bacteroidales bacterium
AAATATAACAAAAAAAATTAATTATTGTTTATAATTTATTGATTTTAATATTAATCATTATTTTTAGTGAACAACTTTTGTTAAAAAGTTATTTTTACAATATTTTTATTTTTAAATAAAAAAATATTTATATGATGCGGTTTATTAAAAAACTTTCCATAAGGCTTAAATTATTTTTAAGTTTTTTACTGTTGGCATTATTTATATTAATCTTGGGTGTTTCGTCTTTATTTTTACAAAAAACATATAAAAATAACAGACAGGAAAGTTTTAGTAGTTTTAAATTGATAAACTCTTTTTTTGATGCAAAATATTTTTTACGTTCAGACATGCATCTTTTTGTTGAATTATTGAATTCAAATACCGAGAAACAAGTAAACCAATGGTGGCAAGAGCATCAATTACAAAAGAAATATTTTTATAATCAGGTTACAAAAATAGAGAAGGAAGTTTTTGTTGAAAGAAATTTAAAAAACACAAAATTAAGAACTGAATTAACATCTTTTGTTACTAAAATAGGAACAGATTACGAAAAAACAATAAACTCATTGTTTAGCAGTTTAAAGGTTTTTAAAGCTGAAGAGTTAAAAATTATTAAACAACTCAATATCGTTTCGGATAGTATAAAACGCCGACAACTTGTTAATGAACTTAACGATATAAAAAAAACCTGTGCCGATTTAAACACTGAAATTATGCAAAAAGGGTTGTTAATAATTTCAGAATTAGATAAATACAAAGGATATGTTAAACAGGAGATAATGCAGAATATTACTGATGAACAGATTCTTTATAACAGGCTGAATGTTATTTTTATTGTAATTATTATTATCAGCATTGTATTTTCTGTTTTTATGGTCTTTTATATCTCAAAATTAATATCGAAACCGGTAAATAAAATATTAAGACATGTTCGACTTTTAGGAAAAGGGATGCATCCTGAATTGTTGAATGTAACTTTAAATGATGAATTTGGCAAAATACAAGAATCACTAAATACTCTTACAGAATTATTAGTTAAAACATCCGATTTTTCAAAAGAAATCGGGCAAGGAAATTTCGACAGCAATTTTACTCCGGTAAGTAATGATGATGTTTTGGGAAATTCATTGCTTCAAATGCGTAATAGTCTTAAAAAAGCACGCGAAGAGGAAGATATTCGTCGAATAGAAGATGAACGAAATGCTTGGATGGCAAACGGACTTACAAAGTTTGGTGATATTATGCGACAATCGGGAGGTTCAATAAAAACTTTAGGATACAATATTATCAGCGGATTGATAGATTATCTGGGAGCTGTTCAAGGTGCTTTGTTTGTAATAGACGACGAAAATTCTGATGATGTTTATTTTGAACTTATTTCGGCTATTGCATATGGCAGAGATAAATTTATGAAAAAACAGATTCGCGAAGGCGAAGGATTGGTCGGGCGTGTGGCTTTTGAGCAAAAAACAATTTATCTTAAAGAGATTCCAAAAGATTATGTAAGTATTACTTCAGGATTGGGTGATGCAAATCCGGATGTAATTTTATTAGTGCCTGTAAAACTTGATAATAAGGTAAACGGGGTTATTGAACTTATATCTTTTACGGAGTTTGAGCAATATCAAATAGAATTTGTAGAAAAAGTAGGTGAGAATATAGCATCGTTTATTGCTACCATTAAAATAAATGAAAAAACAGCTGCTTTATTAGCCGAATCAAAATATAAATCGGAAGAGCTTGCTGCTCAAGAAGAGGAGATGAGGCAGAATATGGAAGAACTTCAGGCAACACAAGAAGAAGCTACACGTCGCGAAGAAGAACGAACAATACTTTGGGATGCTATCGGACAGGTTGTGGGTATTGTTGAAACCGATTTGGCGGGAACAATATTGAATGTTAACAATAAAATAATTAAGATGTTGAATGTTTCTTCCGGTGAATTAGACAGTAAGGATTATAAATCGGTATTTTTTAGCAATTCCGATTATATTAACAATAAATGGCTTGAAGTTGTTAAAGAAAAGCATGTTTCAATAGCTTCAAATTGGAAACATAATAACATCGATATTCAATTGTCGCATGACTTGACTCTTGTAAAAGATACACAAGGGAATAATCAAAAAATATTAATATTAATATCGCAAAAAAATGAATAACAAAAAAATGTTATTTATTTCGATATACTTCAAACGAAAAACTTTTAATAAATCTTTTATCGGGC
>CAYRJP010000014.1:6666-12111 GCA_964424425.1 uncultured Bacteroidales bacterium
TTTTTATAAACAAAGTTATTATAGTATTTACTTCATCATTTATTTCATTTTTGTGAAAAATAAAGATATATTTTTATACGTTTATTCAAAACAACAATGCTGTTGGGTTGTTGAGGTAATACATTAAACACACATATTTAAAAATTTTAAACAAATGAAAATTACAAAAGCAAAAAACAAAGAGATTGTTGAAACACCACACAAGGTAGATGTTCGTAAACTATACGATAAAGACAGTGCACAGGTAATGCATATTATGTTAAAACCCGGTGAAGGATTAAAGCCGCATATTACGCCGGTAGATGTATTTTTTTATATTTTAGAGGGAACACCCGATATTATGATTGGTAACGAAACCGTTACGGTTGATACCGATAGTTTGGTTGACAGTCCGAAAGACATAGTTCATAATATAACTAATAATTCCGACAAAAATGTTAGAGTATTAGTTGTAAAAGCACCGAAACCAACAGCTAAAACAAAAGTATTGTAATAATTTAAAGTAAAAATATGCTTGTTAATTGGTTAAATACTAAATATTTAAAAAAAAGACATAACTTTTATTCCAAAACGGGATTTTATGCTTTTTTGGCAAAAAATATTTTGATAATATTAACTGTTTTAGTAGTAATATTTTTATTGTTTATGTTTATTGAAAACAGGATTATTAATTTGGATAAAATTTTTAATTCTGTTTTCAATAATACAAATAAGTATTTGGTATTAATCGTTTTCAGTATTTCGGAATCCTTTTTCGGATTAATACCGCCTGATTTGTTTATTCTTTGGAGTAAGCAATTTTATAACACTTGGGTTATTATAACAATATTGGCGGTAATTTCATATTTAGGAGGAATTGTATCATATAAAATAGGATTGTTGATACGAAAAAACAGAAAGCTCAATAATTATTTGACGTTTAAATTAAGTGACAATTTTAAAAAAGTAAAAAGTTGGGGAGCTGTTTTTATTATTGTTGCAGCACTTTTTCCTTTGCCTTACAGCACAATATGCATGATTTTGGGAATTTTAAAATATCCTTTTAAGCGATTTGTGTTTTTGGGAATAGCTCGTATAGCCCGATTTTATATCTATGCTTTGGTTTTATTCGAATTTTTCAAATAAAAATTTATTCGGAATTATTAATAAATAAAACTAATTTAGCATAATATGTAAAAGAAAATAAATTTGTCGGTAAAATGGTAATAAAAAGTTATGTTGTTTCGATATTGATATTTATTTCTATTTCTGTATTTTCGCAAAACAATAAAACATCACAATTTTATTATTTCAACAATTTTTTATCGGAAGAAAATATTACAGAAGCTCTCAACTACTGTAAAGACAGCCTTGCTACTAATCCTGACGAGGTTAAACAACTGTTTTTTAAAATAGAGAAATATTTATCTACGCATAATAAAAACAGTAATTATCTATGTAAATTCTATTATTTTAAAGCTGATTATTTTTTATTTATTGAAAAATTTGACAGTGCCCAATTTTATTACGGGAAAATATTAAAAGACAATAAGCCTTATTTAAACAAGCTGAAGCAGGATATATATGTTAAACAGCTTTTTATATCGGTATATAAAGGGGATTTGCAAAAAGCAAAAGAATATTACGATAAAATACTTTCATACAATATAAAAAATACTCCCCCAACACTAAAAGGGTTGCTGTTTCAGCAACAAGCTCTCGATTTTTTTGTAAAAGAAGATTATTTGCAAGCCCTTGATGTTATGAAAAAGGCTCTTGATAAATACAAAGAAGATAATGATAATTATAAGGAGGCAGTAGTTTATTTATATTACGCAAAAATATATACAAATATCGGAAACTTTCCTTTGGCTCTTGATTATTTGGAAAAAGCCGACCATATATTTAATGCTGAAAATAAGCAAGTTAGTTTAGCAAATTGTTATTTACAAACAGGAATTGTTTACGAAAAGAGTATTCAATACGATAAGGCATTAAAATATCTGCAAAAAGCTGAGGCAGTTTTTTTAATAGAAAATGTAAGTTCTAAATTACCGGATGTATATAGATATATAGGCAAAATTTATAATAAAAAAAGAGAGTTTAAAAAAAGTTACTTGTTTTTGTCGAAAGCTGCTTCAATAGCAGAACAACAAAATGACAGCATTGCTTTGGTTAAGATTTTACGTGTAAAAGGAGACCTTTTTTTATCGAAAAAACAGTTGAAAAAAGCGGTATATTTTTACAATAAAGCATATAATATTGCGACTGTAATTAATAATAAAAAATTGCAATTACCGCTTGCTTTGGCATTGTCACATTCTTACGGATTATTAAAGAATTTTTATTTGGCTTACAAATATCGAATTATTTATAATACTCTGAACGAAAGCTCAATAATCAGTATAAATAATATTAAAACAAGAAATCTTACAGATAAATATAAAAAGAAAACCAGAACTGTTATATCTGGAAAAGATATTTTACAGCAAAAATATTTGGAGTTAAAAAAAGCAAAAAAACGGACATTTTTTTTATATAATCTTTTTAGTTTGTTTCTTGTTATTACAGTAATATATTTAATAAAGCATTTACAAAAGTTAAAAAAAACCAATAAAAAAAATCTTTTTAATGCAAATGAAGAGATAGTAAATCTTAAAAATGAACTTGAAAAGAGTAATAATAAATATATAAATTTAAAAAAAGCATCATCAAAAATATTTGCAGTAACCACAAAAAATATGTGGGAACCGTATCTTGTTCTTGAAAAAATGGCTGTTCAAATATCCGATAGCAATATTATTAACAGTGCAAATGCCGATTTTAGCAAAGACCAACTTATTATGGCATTTAATTTGCTTGAAAATGTGCTGTTTTGGGCAAAATTACAACAAGGTTTATTAGAGTTAAACCCCGAAATTGTTTCAACAAAAGAAATTTTAGATGATATTTTAAAAATTCAGCATCTTAGAGCTGTAGCAAAAGAAGTAGCAATAAAAATTAAAAATGAAAAAGATGTTTATTTTTATTGTGATAAACAAACTACAGAACTTGCTTTGAAAAATATTATTGAGAATGCTATAAAATTTTCAACTGTAAAAGGAGAGGTTATAATTGATATAAATGAAATAATAGGTTTTGTTCAAATTAAAATATCAGACAACGGAGTAGGCATGACAAAAGAACAAATTAATATGGTTTTGTTTGCCGATAATACATATTTGGCAACCGGAACTTTGGGCGAAAAGGGTATTGGATTGGGATTGTATATTGCAAGGGAGATGATTAAAAGAAACTTTGGTAAAATTAATATTACAAGTTCTATTGCACAAGGAACAACAGTAGTTGTCGATATTCCGGCATCGAAACAAAAAATGTAAAATAAGATTTCAGCAAACTTTACATAAACAACAAAAGACTAACAGCCATTACAGCCATACCTGATACCAAACCATAAATAGCAATATGATGTTCACCGTGTTTTTCGGCAGTGGGTAAAAGTTCATCAAGTGAGATAAAAACCATAATTCCCGATACAGAGCCGAACATTAGTCCTGTAATATTGGGATTTATGCCGTTTGTAAAAAAATAAATTATCAAAAAACCGATTAAAGCACCTACAGGTTCGGCAAGACCTGATAAAAACGAAAGTATAAATGCTTTTTTGCGATTGCCGGTAGCATAAAATATAGGTATTGATACGGCTATTCCTTCGGGAATATTATGAATGGCAATAGCAATGGCAATAGGCACAGCTATTGATGTATCGGACAATCCGGCGGTAAATGTGGCAATACCTTCGGGAAAGTTATGAATAGCAATGGCTATGGCACTAAAAATACCCATTCGGGCAAGTTGTTTGTTTTTTGTTTTAATTTCTTGTTCGGCTTCGTCAACATCTTCAATATTACGAATTTCGTGAGGGTTTTCATACGAAGGAATTAATTTATCGATTATTGCAATAAACAATATTCCGCCGAAAAAAGATAAGATAGTATAAAAAGTAGCTGTTTTTACAGAATGTTCTTCGCCAAAACTCATTACCGCTTTTTGAAATATTTCTACCAACGAAACATAAATCATAACTCCGGCAGAAAAACCTAATGAATAAGACAAAAACTTAGTGTTGGTTCGTTTGGTAAAAAAGGCAAGAGCACTACCTATTCCTGTTGACATGCCGGCAAAAAGAGTCAGAGTAAAAGCAAAAATGACATTATCAAAATTCATTAACAGTTAAATTAAGTTTTTTGAACACTTGCTTATTTTATGAATAAGTATAATATCAATTAGTTACAAGTGTAAGAACACATACACCGCATCCGGCTTTTCCGTCTTTAAAAAACATTTTAATATAGTAAGGTCCTGTTTTGTTGCATACAAAATCAAATGCTTTATATTTTGTGCCGCTTGCCGTATTATAATTGCTGCCGAATTTTGTAAGGTCATTCGACAGTTCCATTATTGTTTCGCCGGGCTTTGATGGGTCGTCACAAATATAAAACCGGTAATGGTTTCCTTTATTTAGCATTAAAGTAAATTTTCCTTCCGAAATCTTTTTTTTGCTTGTGGCTTGGGTAAAACGAATTCTGAAATGTTTAATATATTTTACACTACTGCCGCCGCCCGATGAACATTTGGCTATAAAAGCATTGTCACATTGAGCCGATACTTCAACAGCATTTAATAAAAACAAAAACGATATTAATATAAATAAATGTTTGACCATGTATTAATAGTTGTTTATTCTAAGAATTAATTTGATTGCTTTTGTTCTTTTTCTTGTTCAAAAGCATCTAAATCAAGTTTTATGACAAAGTTTTCATAAACAAAACTTATTTTTTTATCTAGTTTTTTCATCTCTTTTGGTGTCAACCTTATTTTGTAAGGTTCTCCTTCGGCAGGAGAATAATTTGTTACATTACCGTTTTCATCAATGGCATTTTTATCAAAGAAAATAGGAACACCGTTTTTTTCTATTTCATTGCCTGATTTTAAATCACGTAAATTTTGAGGTGTAAGCATAATAATACCTCCTTTACTTGGGTCAATCATAGCATTTTTCAAGCCGTAATTTTCATTAAAATCGTCATCACCCATTTTGGGAATATACATCTCTTTTTTTACAAGTATTCTGATATAATTTTGAAATTTATCATCTCTATAGATGTAATAATTATCGCCTATGGTATAGGCTTCAACTTTATATATTTGAGGTTCTATTTTTTTACATCCTTTAGGTGTTTGCGAACAATCAACTTTTTCTATTTCACCTGTTTTCAGGTTTATCTTTTTAAACTTATTTCTGTAAATATCATAGTTAAGATAAAAATAATCACCCGACTCATCGAATGTGCTGTTATATAATTCACAACGATTGTCATCTAATTTAATTTTATATTTCTCATCCCATGTATATAAATTATAAACATAAAGATAAACAAATGATGATTTTTCGCCTCTGAATGT
>CAYRJP010000014.1:12211-22769 GCA_964424425.1 uncultured Bacteroidales bacterium
ACTTATTATTAATCTATTTTTTTCAACAAATTAGTTATTAAAGTTTTATTTAGCACTATTTCTTTTACTTTGTCAACAGGAATCCTTTCTTGTTGCATGGTATCTCTGTCCCTTAAAGTAACAGTATTGTCTTCAAGAGTTTGATGGTCAACAGTAATGCAATAAGGTGTGCCTATTGCATCTTGGCGACGATAACGCTTACCTATCGAATCTTTCTCTTCGTAAATACAATTTACGTCATATTTTATTTCATTAAGTATCTGTTTTGCCTTATCGGGAAGTCCATCTTTACGTACAAGTGGTAATACAGCTAATTTTACCGGTGCAAGTTCGGCAGGTATTTTTAAAACTACGCGTGAATCGGTTTTTCCGTTTTCTTGCGATATTGTCTCTTCGGTATAAGCATTTGACAATACAAGTAAAAACATTCGGTCTAATCCGATGGATGTTTCAACAACATAAGGCACATAACTTTGATTTGTTTCAGGATCGAAATATTGAATTTTTTTACCGCTGAATTCTTGATGTTGCGTCAAATCAAAATCTGTTCGCGAATGAATACCTTCTACTTCTTTAAATCCTATGGGAAATTCAAATTCAATATCAGTTGCGGCATTAGCGTAGTGAGCCAACTTGTCGTGGTCGTGAAAACGGTATTTATTCTCTTCAAATCCCAAAGCCTTATGCCATTTTATACGTGTCTCTTTCCATTTGTTAAACCATTGCAGTTCTTCGCCCGGACGCACAAAAAATTGCATCTCCATTTGCTCAAACTCACGCATTCTGAAAATAAACTGACGTGCAACTATTTCATTTCTAAATGCTTTTCCTATTTGTGCAATACCAAACGGTATCTTCATACGCCCGCTTTTTTGCACGTTCAAATAATTTACAAAAATCCCCTGAGCAGTTTCCGGACGCAGGTAAATACTTCCGGCATCTTCACTTACCGAACCTATTTTTGTTTCAAACATAAGATTAAATTGACGAACATCAGTCCAGTTTTTTGAACCTGATACAGGACAAGCAATTTCGCAATCTTCAATAATTTTTTTTATCTCTTTTAAGTCATCTTTTTCAAGAGCATTAACAAATCGTGTCTTTATTATGTCTATTTTTTCCTGATTGGCAATAACACGTTGATTTGTGGCTTTGAATTGCGGTTCATCAAACGAATCGCCGAATTTTTTGGCGGCTTTGGTTATCTCTTTTTGAATTTTTGCTTCAAGTTTTGCCAAATAATCTTCGATTAATACATCGGCACGATATCTTTTTTTTGAGTCTTTATTGTCAATCAACGGGTCGTTAAATGCTCCCACATGTCCCGATGCTTTCCATACGGTAGGATGCATAAATATGGCAGAATCAATTCCCACAATATTTTCATTAATTTTAACCATTGAATCCCACCAATATTTTTTAATATTATTTTTTAATTCAACACCATACTGTCCGTAATCGTAAACAGCACTTAACCCATCATAAATCTCACTCGATTGAAAAATAAAACCATACTCTTTTGAGTGTGCAATAATTTTTTTAAAAATATCTTCTTGTGCCATAAGTATCTAATTTTTTTAAAATATAGTTTGCAAAAATAACGGATTTGTTTACCAATAAAAAATTTATTTAAATGAAGAGCTTGTAAAATATGAATGTTGCATTATATTTTATAAAAAAAGTCAAAATAAATAACCTTTGAATAAATAATTTCTAATTTTGTGCCCTGATAAAGTAAAAAATTAGTTTCTGTTATTTTAACATTTTAATACATATTGTAATGCAACAAAAAGTATTTATATACAACACGCTTACGCGAAAAAAACAAGAATTTGTTCCGTTAACACCCGAAAAACTTGGTTTATATGTTTGCGGGCCTACTGTGTATGGCGATGCTCACTTAGGGCATGCTCGACCTGCTATTACTTTTGATGTTGTTTACAGATATTTTCAACATATAGGATATAAAGTTCGATATGTGCGAAACATTACCGATGTTGGTCACCTTACCGATGAATTGGCAGGTGAGGGCGAAGATAAGATATTAAAAAAAGCACGTCTTGAACAACTTGAACCAATGGAGATTGTGCATAAATTTACAGAGAGTTATCACGATAATATGAAAGCTCTTAATTGTAAATCGCCAAATATTGAGCCGCGTGCAACAGGTCATATTATTGAGCAACAAGAGATGGTGCGTAAAATACTCGACCTTGGTTATGCTTATGAATCAAATGGTTCTATCTATTTTGATGTGTTAAAGTATAACGAAAAATATCCTTACGGGATATTGTCGGGACGTAAAGTTGACGATATGCTTGAAAATACTCGCGAACTTGACGGACAATCTGAAAAACGTAATCCTTATGATTTTGCTCTTTGGAAAAAAGCTAATCCCGAACATATTATGCGATGGAAGTCGGAATGGGGTGAAGGTTTTCCGGGGTGGCATATGGAATGTTCAGCAATGAGCACAAAATATCTCGGCGAAAAATTTGATATTCACGGAGGAGGAATGGATTTGATTTTTCCGCATCACGAAGCTGAAATAGCTCAGTCAACAGCAGCTCTCGGTCACGAATCGGTGCAGTATTGGATGCACAATAATATGATAACCATCAACGGACAAAAAATGGGAAAATCATTAGGTAATTTTATTACTCTTAATGAGTTGTTTTCGGGAAATCATAAATTACTCGAAAAGGCTTACTCCCCCATGACAATCCGCTTTTTTATACTGCAAGCTCACTATCGTGGCACTGTCGATTTCAGCAACGAAGCTCTTCAAGCCGCCGAAAAAGGTTATACACGTTTAATGAACGGTATTGATGCTATTGATAAAATTAAATCTTCAGATAAGTCTTCGGTTGATATTGACAGCTTGTCGAAAAAATGTTACGATGCTATAAACGACGATTTTAACACTCCTATTGTTATTGCTACATTGTTTGACGGGGTAAAAATTATCAACTCAATAGTTGCAGGTAATAATACCATAACAAAAGATGATTTAGAGAAACTAAAAAAACTTTTTTACGATTTTTCGTTTGAAATATTAGGATTAAAACAAATTAAAACAGACAACAACAGCAGTGATAATCTGACCGAAGAATTGATTAATTTACTGTTAAATACAAGATTAGAGGCAAAAGCCAATAAAGATTGGGCAACAGCCGATAAAATAAGAAACAGACTAACCGAATTGGGTGTTGTTATTAAAGACACAAAAGACGGGTTTGAGTGGGAGTATAAATCTTAATTAAGATATTAAGAGCAAGCTGATGCGACAAAAAAAGATAAATACTAATTTTATCATTCACGTAACAGGGTTGATATTAATTATTGAGGCTTTTTTTATACTTCTCGACCTGATTATTACACTATTTTTAGATACAAAAAATATTGTTCCCATTTCGGAAGCAATGTTTATTACATTTTTCATCGGATTTGTTTTGTATTTTATTACAAAGGGAAGTCACCACGATAAAATATATAATAAAGAAGTTTTTTTAATAGTATCACTCGCTTGGGTTGTAATGAGTATGTTCGGCACACTGCCTTATTTATTAACTCATTCAATATCAAGTATTACTGATGCTGTTTTTGAAACAATATCGGGCTTTACCACAACAGGAGCATCAGTGGTAACAGATATTGAAGCATTGCCAAAGAGTGTATTGTTTTGGCGAAGCGAAACACATTGGATAGGAGGAATAGGAATTATAGTTTTATTTGTGGCTCTTTTCCGGTTTATAAAAAAAGACAGTGTTCACCTGTTGGGGTCAGAGTTTTCAAATGTTACAAAAGAAAAAATTCTACCAAAGGTTAGTAAAATAACAAAAACACTTATTACCGTATATTTTTCGTTAACGGCAATTGAGGTGATATTTTTGTTGTTTGGCGGTATGAGTCTTTTTGATAGTGTTTGTCATGCTTTTGCAACAATAGCCACAGGCGGATTTTCTACAAAGAACGACAGTATTCATGCTTTTTCACCGTATATTCAATATGTGATTATTGTATTTATGTTCCTTTCGGGAATAAATTTCAATCTTTATATTTTAGGATTGGCACATAAAACCAAAAGCATTTTTAAAAACGAAGAACTACGATTATATATATCAATAATTGTTGTAGTAGGAGCAATTATCACAGGAGCACTTTATTTTAAAATGAAGTTACCGTTTGAAGAAGCTTTTCGCGAAGCATATTTTCAAGTTGTTTCAATAATTACGGCAACAGGATTTGTTACGGTAGATTATCTTAAATGGCCTTCGTATGCATTATTACTGATAGTTGTATTAATGTTTACCGGAGCTTCATCATCGTCAACAGGCGGAGGGATAAAGGTTATTCGGCATTTGATAACTTTTAAATATATAAAATCAATTTATAAACGAATGTTACATCCGCACCTTGTTGTTCCCGTAAGGTATAATGGCAAACCTATATCAAGCAATAAAATCAGAGAGATACTCACATTTGTATTTATGTATATTCTTATTGTTGCTATTGGCAGTCTTGCACTTATTTCAATGAAAGTTGATCCCGAAACATCTTTCGGGTCGGTATTAACTTGTATGGGAGGAATAGGTCCGGGGCTTAATGCAACAGGACCGGTAAGTAATTTTTTCTTGTTACCTGTGGCGGCAAAAGTTATTTTAAGTATAGTTATGATTTTCGGACGACTCGAAATTTATACTATACTTATAATTTTTATACCTTCGTTTTGGAAAAAATAAATTCTTGCCATGAACATTTTTTTTAAAACAATTTTTACGTTAAGTTTTATTTTTATTGTAGATATTTGTTTTGCTCAGCAAAAAAATTGTTTTATAAATGCCGACAAAAATCAATTCAATCATTATATAGATTCTTGTATAAACGAAGTTATTATTGATGTAAGAACAGCAAAAGAATTTAAAAAAAACCCAAAATTCAAATCAATAAATGCACCTACCGTTAAAGATTTGTTGGCAATAATTGATACTATGGATATTGATACCCCTGTTTTGGTTTATTGCGACGAAGGCACACGAAGCATAAGAGCGTGTGAAATTATTTGCGAAAAAAATTTTAAGTTAGTTGTAAATCTGACAGGAGGCATAAAATCAACAGAAGATTAATTATAAACTCTTAAATATTCACCGTCGAAACTTGTTTTATAGGTTTTAAGAGGATAAGGAGCTACGCCATCACTTACCGAGCCGTAAGTAACTTCATATTTAGTTCCGCAACAATTACATTTTACTATTGTTATACTGTTTGGGTCGGGAGAAACTTTACAATCTTTTTTTACCTCATAAGTGCAAGTTGCATCGTAAGCTATAAATTCATCATTTCCTAAATTTACAACAATAATACCGTTTCCTTCAAATCCCGCATTTTTAATAGTAGCAATACCGTAAGGATTAATCAAATCATTGTATTCGGCATCATAAATATTTATTGATTCATAAACAGGAACATCGGGAACAGGATGTTTTTTTTCTTTTTTACATCCTGATAATAAAATACTAATTATTATGGTAAAAATGTAAAATCTCATTATCTTTGATACTTTTATTGAATAATCTTAAAGATTTCAAACGTAGTTATTTGCTTTATTATTGCAAAACTTTATTACAATATCAGGTAAAATTATCTAAATGATTTGGTATATTAAAATAAGTTTTTGTATTTTTTGAAAAAATAGATAATTAAGCATATAATAATTATAGTTTAATTGAGACTTATTTATATTAGAGGGTTATAAATTTTTATTAAGAGGTAATAGAATAGTGAACATTATTGTAAGAGCAACATTATTAATATTCTTTGTATTAATTTATAATAATAATATATATGCACAATACAGTTTTCGTTATTCGGTTGATTTGAAAAGTCCGAAGAGTAGACGAGTGCCTTTAGGCGAGAAAATAGTATCGGTAAAAGAACAGATAAAGAAAAATGCGGAAATAAACAAAAAACATCGAATTCAAAACAGAGATTCTAGAAAAGTAAGGCGACACACATACAGAATTCAAGATAAGAAAGTAAAAAAGCGAATGAAAAAATCACAAAAGAAAGCGGAATGCCATAATAAAAATAAAATTCCTTTTAAAGTTAAACTTAAACGATTGTTCAATGGATGATTTAATTCAATTTCTGATTTTTGCAGCAGTGGCAATATTTTATGTTGCATCGGCTGTTTCAAAACAAAAAAAGAAAGCAGCGGCAAAAAATATGAAAACGGAACAAACACAAGAAAAGTTCATAAATGAGGAATTTTCTCCTAAAGAATTTTTTATGAAAAACATAAATTCTGAAGAATTTTTTGTTTCGGAATCACAAAATTTCGAAAATAAAAAAAATGATGTTATTTTTGAAAAAAAACAAAAGGGTAATAAAGATATAATTTTCGAGGAAGGAATTGATGCCATAACTGATGTGAAAGATGATAATTATCAGGATGATACAACGGAAGAAAGTTATTTTGATTTAAAAAATGCAATAATATATTCGGAAATATTAAATAGAAAAACTTTATAAATGGCTATAAAGCATCTTTTTTTTAGATTTTTGTGGTTGTTATTTGTTTTGAGAAAATCTATATTTACCCGTTCAAAATAAGGAATAGTATTTATTTATAAAATAGGCGATTATGATAAGAAAGATACTCTTAATTCTTTTCGTATTGTTTGCAACCGGTGAAATATACGCTCAATCGGGTGCTATAAAAGGGAAAGTTACAGACGCTTCTACAGGAGAGGCTGTCCCGTTTGCAAACATAGTGGTAGAACAAAATGGAAACATGGTAGGAGGCGGTGTTTCTGATTTTGATGGAAATTATACCATAAAACCTGTTCCGGCAGGTAAGTTTACGGTAAAAGCCTCCTATGTAGGTTATAACACATTACAAATTAATGATGTTGTAGTATATAACGACAAAATTCGTTTTCTTGATTTGAAAATGAATGTTTCAACTCAAGCAATTGAGGAGGTTGACGTTATAGCTTATACAGTGCCTTTAATTGATAAAGATAACACTTCAACGGGAGGAACAGTTACTTCTGAAGAGATCTCCAAAATGGCAGGTCGGTCTCCGGAAGCTGTTGCATCAACAGTTGGTGGTGTTTATCAAGAAGACGGGAAAGTAAAAAGTGTGCGTGGTGCACGCGAAGATGCTACCGTTTATTTTATCGATGGAGTAAAAGTTCGCGGAGCAAATAACTTACCTAAGTCTTCAATTGCTGAAGTTTCAGTAATTACGGGAGGTTTACCGGCTAAGTATGGTGATGCTACCGGAGGTGTAATCAGCATTGTTACTAAAGGAGCTTCAAGAAATTACTTTGGGGGGCTTGAATTAGCCACGTCTAAATTTCTTGATCCTTACAATAGTAACATTGTTGGAGTTAACCTTTCAGGACCTATCTTAACTCGTAAGATTGTTGACCCTGAAAATCCTGAGAATGTAACTAAAGAACCATTACTTGGTTTCTTTATTGCCGGTGAATATCAATATACCGGTGATCCTAATCCTTCGGCAGTAGGCTTTTGGAAGGCAAAGGACGATATTCTTGATAGTCTTAAACGAACTCCATATGTAAGACTCGGAGGTGGAGATGTATCAATACCAACAGCTTCTTATTTACAAGAAAATGATTTTGAAAATGTTAAAGCTCGTGAAAATGTTGCTCACAATAGAGTAATGGTTTCAGGGAAAATAGATTTTCAACCAATTAAAAATCTTGTTTTTACCGTAGGGGGAAATTATCAGTTTGATAATGGAAATTATGGTGATTATTTAAGGAAAGGTTCTTTAAATTGTGACTATGATAATAGAGGATTTAGAGTTAATAACGGCATATTTAATTATGAAAATAATTATAGAGCAAAAACAACTACTTATCGAGTTTACGGAAGATTAACTCATAGATTGGGTTCTGAAAGTAATGGTGAAGAAAAAGCATCTTTAATTAAAAATGCTTATTACACGGTTCAAGTTGATTATTCAAAATATCTTTACAATAGAGGTGATGTAAATCATAAAGATAATCTTTTTGATTACGGGTATGTAGGACGCTATAAAACATACAGCCGCCCTACTTATCAATACGGATACGATACCATTGAAGGTAAATTTGGATATTTAATGAAAAATATCCAAGATACATTAGTTACTTTTGATCCTTCAGATATTAATCCTGAACTTGCTAGAATTACAGAGATGTGGTATGATTTCTTTGGTAATCCTATGAATAAAACTCAAATACAAGGAAATAACGGATTATTGAATGGTCAAACACCTTCATATGTTTATAATTTGATACAAATGCCGGGAGTTTCTTCAAATAATTACCAAAAAAGAGATAATGATCAGTTTAGAATGAGTGTTAATGGTGCTGCTGATGTTGGTAATCATGAATTATCGCTTGGTTTTGTTTTTGAAAAACGAACCGATAGATTATATTCTGTAAATCCGATTGATTTATGGCAGGTTGCACGTCTTAATATGAATAGTCATATTCTTGAACTTGATTTTTCTAACCCTTACCCTGTTTATATAACAGATGAAAACGGTAACCCTGTTTATAACGATACCATAAATTATGAAAGATTATATAATAAAGGTGTTCAATCGTTATTCGATATAAAATTCAGAGAAAGTCAAGGAATAGCCATTGATAGTAAAGAATTTGTTGATATTGACAGTTATACTCCCGATGATTTAAGTTTAGAATATTTTAGTGCCGATGAGTTATTTAATAACAGTAATTCATTGGTATATTATTACGGATTTGATCCTTATGGAAATAAAATGTCAGATCGTCCTTCATTTGAAGAATTCTTCAATAATACTTATGAGTATGGAGGGAAAAAATGGTATAGCAGGAGTATTGCTCCTTTTGAGCCTATTTATATGGCAGGTTATATTCAAGATAAATTTTCTATAAATGATTTAATTTTTAACGTGGGAGTTAGGGTTGACAGATACGATGCTAATCAAAAAGTTCAAAAAGACCCGTATTTGGTATTTACTGCTTATAAAGCAGGAGAAGATGACGGAGCAGGAGGGATTCTTAACGAAGCTCGTGAGAATGGAATTATACCTGATAATATTGATGATAATGCAACTGTTTATGTTGATAACAGAACAGATGCTGCAGAGATAGTAGGTTATCGTTCAGGAAATAAATGGTATGATGCTTCGGGTAATCAAATTAATGACCCTGCTTTAATTTATCAAAATGGTTCAATTCAACCATATTTAAAAAATCCCGGTGACAGAGTAGGGGATAAATCTTTTTTGGATGCTTTTGAAGATTACGACCCTGCAATATCGGTAATGCCCAGGATTTCATTCTCATTCCCTATTTCTGATGAAGCACTGTTTTATGCTCATTACGATGTATTAACAAAACGACCTTCTTCATACAGAAGTAGATTAAATCCCATAGATTATTTGTTTATTCAGCAAAGAGGAACTAATTATTTTACAAATTCAAATTTGAAACCGGAGAAAACAATTGATTATGAATTTGGATTTCAGCAAAAATTAAACAATAAATCTTCTCTTACAATGTCGGCGTTTTACCGTGAACAGCGTGATATGGTTCAGGTTATAAGCCTGACAGGTGCATATCCCATAAATATGAGAACATACGGGAATATCGACTTTGGAACAATTAAAGGATTTACCTTTAAATACGATTTACGAAGAACTAAAAATATATCGTTAAGAGCAAGTTATACTCTTCAGTTTGCAAATGCAACAGGTTCTGATCCAACAACAGGTATTAGTCTTATTAATGCAGGACAACCTAATTTAAGAACTACATTACCAACTAATTTCGACAGGCGACATGCTTTTGTTTTTGTATTGGATTACAGATTTAGTTCAGGAAAGAATTATAACGGACCTAAATGGTTTGGAACAGATGTTTTTTCAAATGCCGGTGTTAATTTTACTATTGATACAGGTTCAGGAACACCATATACAAAAAGAGATATTACTTCAAATAAAGTTATTGGTAGCATAAACGGTTCGGTTATGCCTTGGAGAACAACAATAAATATGAAGATAGATAAAAGTTTTATGTTAAAGTTTGGAAGTGGAGAAACTCGCAAAAATGCAGACTTAAATGTATATCTTGATATTTCAAATCTTCTTAACACAATGAATGTTTATGGTGTGTATTCTTCTACAGGTAATCCTGATGATAATGCATATTTAACATCATCGCGAGGAATAACTAAAATTGAGGATTCTTATGATCCATATTCGTTCATAAATTATTATAATATGATGCTGGAAAATCCTGCTCATTATAGTTTACCTAGACAAATTAGATTAGGTGTGATTTTAAGTTTTTAATTAATTGAATAATACAGGCAAAGAGATGAAAAGAAAAAACTATATATTATTAGTATTGGTTATGGCATTACTTGCAAATTTTGGATATGCAAGAGAAAATGTTAGAACTAAGAATAATAAGAGAAAGTCTGCTAAAACTATTACGGCAGGCTGTTTGCCGGCAACTTCCGAAACCAATCTAGACCTTAATAACGTTAGAGC
>CAYRJP010000015.1:0-12824 GCA_964424425.1 uncultured Bacteroidales bacterium
TAACCTACAATAAGGTCTAATTATTATTTCCTTTTTTCAACAGTTTAATCTGAATAGGCAACATATAAACCAAACATCCTTTTTGCATCGATTCAATTTCGGGTTCAATAAGTTTATAAAATTCTTCGAGTTTTTTTGTTTCATCAATCATCTCAATAACAACAGGTAGTTTTTCGGTAAATTCCCAAAATTTTGTTGAGCTTATATGGCTGCTGCTTAAACCATATCCCATAACTCCGCGATAAACCGTAACACCTGCTATTCCTACCTCTTTTGCTAAATATACTATATGTTCGTAAAACAGTTTTATTCCAACTTTGTCGGTAGTGCTGGCATAAAATTTTAATACACTGTAATCTCTGTTTTCCATATTATTTGGTGTTGCAGCTCAAACAGAGTTAAAATACAGCTCATATTTTAACTAATAATGAGTTGTATTTTAATAAATCATGAGCTTTAAATTACTGTTTATATTGATAAAATATCTGCAAGATTAAACAGTTCATCATTAATAGGTTTTTTGTTTTTAATAGCTTTATTAAAAGGGACATGAACTATTTTTTTGTTAACCATTCCTATCATTATGCTTTTTTGGTCGTCGAGCAAAGCCTCAACAGCGGCAGCTCCCATTTGGCTTGCAGTAACACGGTCGTAAGCCGAAGGTTTTCCGCCTCGCTGAATATGACCTAAAACTGTTACTTTAACATCGTAATGCGGATACTCTTTTTTTACTTTTTTTGCTATTTCGTATGCTCCGCCTTCTTGCTCTCCTTCGGCAACTATTATTATTCCGCTGGTTTTTTTGCGTTTGAAACCTTCTTTCAGAAAAGTTTCGAGACGATTTATATCATTTTCTTTTTCAGGAAGAAGAATTGCTTCAGCACCGCAGGCTACACCGCCTCGTAAAGCAATAAATCCGGCATCGCGTCCCATTACCTCAACAAAAAATATTCGGTTGTGAGCACTTGCTGTATCACTGATTTTATCAACTGCATCAACAACAGTATTCAGTGCAGTATCGTATCCTATTGTGTAATCGGTTCCGTATAAATCGTTGTCTATTGTTCCCGGCACACCAATACACGGTATATCATGCTCTTCGGATAAAATTCTTGCTCCTGTCAGCGAGCCATCGCCACCAATAATTACCAAAGCATCTATTTTATGTTTTTTTAATTGTTCAAAAGCCTTTTTTCGTCCTTCAACAGTTCTAAATTCTTTACTGCGAGCGGTTTTTAAAATTGTTCCTCCGCGTTGAAGAATACCGCTCACATCGTGTGAAACAAGTTGTTCTATTTCTCCGTTTATCATTCCGTGATAACCGTTGTATATGCCAAATACTTTAAGTTTATTGTAAATTCCCATTCTAACAACAGCTCTTACAGCAGCATTCATACCCGGAGCATCTCCCCCCGAAGTTAAAACTCCGATATTTTTAATTTTACTCATAATAAATTATAATTAAACTCTTTATTTTAAATCAAATAAAACACTTGCGATACAATGTCTTTTTGATAATTTTATATTAAATATTCCAACAAGTTCAACAACCGTTTATTAATGTGCTCAATAACCAACTACATTTAGCGGAGTCTGAGCTTGTCAAAAATGATATTTTTTATAAACCTTAAATCCGCAACTAAAACAACCGATAGTAACAGTGTAACTTGCAGACAAAAAAACATATTGTATGTTAATTAAATATTTAAAAATACAAAATTAATTGTTATTTTTTGTATTTATCTGTTTTTTGTCATTAATGCTGTTACCATTAAGTAAACGGACAGGTTTTGTATAATTAAGTTAATATAACAAATTGGTTATTAGTAAGTTTTTGTTGATTTTTCCGATTCAATAAACTTTGCAATATCTTGCATAAGCCATGCAGGAGTTGATGTTGCTCCGCAAATTCCTATGGTTTTTTTATCAATAAATGTATTTTTGTCAATATCGTCGGGATTTGTAATAAAATAACTTTGCGGGTTTGCTTTTTTACAAACACTATAAAGTAATTTAGAATTTGAGCTTTGCGGGTCGCCTACAAAATAAACGGTTTCAAATCTTTTTGAAAAGTCGTAAAGCTGGTTTTGCCTGTTTGATACTTGTCGGCAAACCGTGTCGTTAAAGTTGAATTTGCTTTTGGAGTTTGCTTTAAAATAATCTACAATTTCGTAAAAAAGGTCAAGCGGCTTTGTTGTTTGCGAAAACAGTTCAATGGGGCGGTTAAGGTCAACTTTATGAATATCGTCAATGTTTTCTATTACAATGGCATTAAAGCCTGTTTGTCCCAATAATCCAATAACTTCAGCATGATTTTTTTTACCGAAAATTACCACCTGACCGTTTATTTTTAATAAATCTTCGTAAGCCTTTTTTACTTTTTGTTGTAAATTTAATACAACGGGACAAGTTGCATCAGTAAGTTTGTGCTTGTTGATTTCGGCTAATTTATAGCTTTCGGGGGGTTCGCCGTGTGCTCTGAACAATATTTTTTTGTTTTTTAACTCTTTTAGTTGTTCGTGATTAATTATTTTAAGTCCTTTTTTGTGCAAACGGTTTACCTCTTGCTTGTTGTGTACAATAGACCCTACACAATACAATTCTTCGCTCGATTCTAATAATTTTTCGGCTTCTTCGATGGCATTTACTACACCAAAACAAAATCCTGAATGTTCACTTATTTCTATGGTAAATTCAGGGTTCGATATTATAAGGTTATTTTTTTGCGGCATTTATTATTTCCAATATTTTGTTTAACTGTTCTTCTCGTGTAAGATTGCTGTTGTCTATTAATATGGCATTGTCGGCTTGTTTCAGTGGAGCAATTTCTCTGTTTTGGTCGATAAAATCGCGTTCTTCAATATTCTTTTTTATTTCGTCAAACGATACTTTGCTGCCTTTTGCCGTTAGTTCATCGTATCGACGTTGTGCTCTGATATCTGCGGAAGCGGTCATAAAAATCTTAACATCGGCATCGGGGAAAACAACCGTGCCAATATCGCGACCATCCATAACAACACCTCCGTTTTTGCCCATTTCGCGTTGCAACTGAACCATACGCTCTCTTACAAAACCTATTTTACTTATTAAACTTACATTGTTTGAAACTTCTATTTCTCTAATTTCGTTTTCTATCAAATCATCATTTAGCCAAGTAAGATATCTGTCTTTTTCTTTGTCGTAGGTAAAATGTATTTTAATTTTGTCAAGATGCTCTTTCAGTTTATTTTCATCAATAACACCGTTGTTGATAATATTGTTTTTTATGCAGTAAAGAGTTACAGCTCTATACATTGCACCTGTATCAATATAGGTGTAACCCAATTGTTTAGCAATGCTTTTGGCTACTGTGCTTTTACCGCACGATGAATGTCCGTCAACGGCGATTGTTAGTTTTTTTGAATTCATAACTATCTCTGATTTTTAAGAGATGCAAAGGTAAGATTTTTTATACCAAACAATAAATGAAAATAGTTATTGTTTAAAAAGTAATAAAATTTATTCCTCTTTTTGTGCCAACATCCACACTTTATCGTTGTGTTCTTCGGAGCGGATTCTTCGGAGTTCGTGTAAGGCATTTACTTTATCGTTGTATCTGCAAAGAGAAATACGGTATAAATTATCGGTATTCAGCACAACAGCGTCAAAACCTTTTTTGCGAAACTGTTCGGCATGTTCGGTTGCATTTGCATTATCTTTATAGCTGCCTCCGATAATATGAAAAATATATCCGTCGGTATTTTGTTTTTTGATGTCATCGGTATTTACCGAAACATCTTCGGAATAAAACAGAGCAAGCCGTTTATCGGTATTTTTGGTAATAACTTCTTCCATATTAGTATCGGCAACAGCCATAGCCGAATGAATATCCTCAATGGATTTTTCTTCGGGAATGTTAAATGAATAACCGGCTGTTTGATTTGCCTGATTATGCTTTTGTATGGGAATTAAAGCGGCAATACTTAAAATAGTTACCGTAACAGCCGCAGCCGCCCATTTTAATGTTTTTTTAACGCTCTCGTTCATAGTTGATGTATGATTATATAATGGTATAATATTGTGAGCGTTTTTTTGATAGTTCAGCGGTGGAAACCTGAACGAATAAAGCCCGTAAGAATCAGGTAGAAAATTCTCGCTGTTTTCGGGTGTAAAAATCAACTTACCGTTTTTATCGTATTCAAAATTTCCTACGCCTTCAAAGTTTACTTTTCCTGTTTTATCAAGAGTTAGCCATGCTCTTTGCACTTCGTCTCGTATTAATTTTTCGGCTTTTTTATATGGGATATTACGATTTTTAGCAAGATAATTAATTAACAACCCGTCGTTGTATGTGAGGTTTTTATTAAACATCACATCTTTTTTGGGCGGTAAAAAAGTGTTGTTTAATTCATTGTGTTCTGCTTTATGGTAGTTTGTAACAAAACCACCGAATCCGGGCAAAATAACACAATCGTGAATAAAAAGTAAACCGCTGATATATTTATTTAAATTTTGCATTGTCGCTATTGATATTGTATAAAAGTAATTAATTTTTAAAACTTTATCTCTAAAATTATGCCTGTTTTTTTATTATCAGGTTATTATGTTGCAAAATTAATAAATTATTTGGTCGAATTCAACTCGAAATGTTTATGTTTGCATTTATTTTAAAATGTAAAAAGTTAAATTTTAAACAGATGAAACCGACAATGTCGGAGATAATTATTTTTCGTTGCACAGACTAATGATTATAATTTACTAAATATCAATTATTAAATTCTAAACAGATGAAAACAATTTTAATTACCGGAGGAGCCGGTTTTATAGGTTCGCATGTTGTAAGATTATTTGTAAATAAATATCCCGATTATAAAATTATAAACCTTGATAAGTTAACTTATGCAGGGAATCTTGAAAACTTAAAAGATATTGAAGACAAGCCTAATTATAAATTTATAAAAGGTGATATTGTTGATGCTAATTTTATTGACGGTTTGTTCAAAGAGTATAATTTCGACGGAGTTATTCATTTAGCTGCCGAAAGTCATGTTGACCGTTCAATTACCGATCCTATGGCATTTATTAATACAAATGTTTTGGGAACGGTAAATTTGCTTAATGCGGCAAAAGAGACATGGAAAAATAATTTTGAAGGTAAACGCTTTTATCATATTTCTACCGATGAAGTTTACGGAGCATTGGGAGATACGGGTTTTTTTACCGAAGAAACTTCATATGATCCTAAAAGTCCGTATTCGGCATCAAAAGCATCAAGCGACCATTTTGTGAGAGCTTACGGAAACACTTACAAACTGCCTTATGTAATAAGTAATTGTTCAAATAATTACGGGCCAAATCAATTTCCGGAAAAATTGTTGCCGTTGGCTATCAACAATATAAAAAACAACAAACCTATTCCTATTTACGGGAAGGGTGAAAATATTCGCGATTGGCTTTATGTTGAAGACCATGCTCGAGCCATTGATTTGATTTTTCATAATTCGGAACTTAAAAAAACATATAACATTGGCGGACACAACGAATGGACAAATATTGATTTAATACGTTTGTTGTGCAAAATTATGGATGATAAATTGGGCAGAGAAAAAGGAGCATCCGAAAAGCTGATTACTTACGTTACTGACCGTGCAGGTCACGATTTGCGTTATGCCATTGATGCATCGTTGATAGAAAAAGAGTTGGGATGGAAACCGTCGCTTACTTTTGAAACAGGACTTGAAAAAACAGTTGATTGGTATCTTGCCAACAGCGAATGGATGGAACGAATTGTATCGGGTGCTTATGCCGATTATTATGATGATATGTATAAAAACAGATAATTTAAGGTTATAGAAATTTTTATTAAAATAGTTTTTCGTCAAACTACCATAATTAATAAATTGTATCTTTGTAAAAAAGGGTTAATAAATTTTCTTATCAATAAAAATATACTTTTAGAATATAATACAGATTTATAAACTAAAATATGAGTTTATTTAAAAATATATTCGGCAAAAAAGATAAAATTGTTCCGTTTGATTTATCTGTATTCGGTGTTGATATTCATTCTCATTTAATTCCCGGAATAGACGATGGTTCAAAAACTATTGAAGATACTATTATTCTTGCTAAGGGATTACAAGAATTAGGTTATAAAAAAATAATAACCACACCTCATATTATGAGTGATTATTATCAAAATAATCCCGAAATAATCAGAGAAGGATTAGAAAAGGTAAAAAAAGCATTTGCTGAAAATAATATTTCATTGAATATTAATATTGCTGCCGAGTATTATGTTGATTATGAGTTTGTTAAAAAAATAGGAAAAAAAGAATTATTAACATTCGGTGATAATTATATTTTAATTGAATTTTCGTTTTTAGAACCCACCCAAGGATACAATGAAGCAATATTTAAACTGCAAACTAATGGCTATAAGCCGATACTTGCACATCCCGAAAGATATTCGTATTGGTATGGTAATCCGCAAGAATTGTTGGCTTTAAAAGACAGAGATGTAATGTTTCAGTTAAATTTGCTGTCGCTTACCGGACTTTATGGCGATGCTTCTTTAAATATTATTAAATTATTGTTAGACAATTCATTGGTTGACTGGTTGGGGACAGATATGCACCATTTGGGGCACCTTGAAGCATTTAACAATTATAATATTAAAGAAAGTATTGTTGAGCTTATCGATAAAAATAATATTTTAAATAAAACTCTTTTGTAAAAATGCATTTCAATAAAAAAAAAGGACTTATTTTAAGCATACTTATTAATGTTTTTTTTCTTTTGTTTTTTTATCATGCAAATATTTTTCATCCCAATAAATATCTTTTTTCAAATCACGACGACGGTTTAAAAACGTATTATAATTTTGTTTGGCATCAAAATGATACTTCGTTTCTTGAACTAAATTCAACAAATTATCCTTACGGAGAATTTATTCTTTATGAAGGCTCATCACCGTTTTTTAATAATTTGAAAAATATTATTTTTAAGGTAATACCTTCGTTAAATGATTATTCGGTGGCAATATTAAATCTTATTGTTTTTTTGTCATACTTATGTGGAGTAAGTTTTTTATACTTAATATTTATCCGGTTTGCTTTGCCGTATTATCTGTCGGCAATTTCTGCAAATGCAGTAATATTACTTAGTTCACAGATATTACTTTTAAATCCGGCAGGACATTTTTGGTTGTCGCTTGTGTGCTATTTTCCTATCGGATGGTTTTTGCTGATTAAATATTTTGAAAGTAATCGAAAAATAAAATGGTCGTTATTAATAAGTCTTAATATTTTTATATGGGCATTCATTCATGTGTATCTTTCCAATACTTTGATATTTTTTGTTGCCGGAGTTCATCTCTTTAAGTTAATTTTTAACGGAAAATCATATTTTAATAAACAATTACTACTACATATTTTTATTCAAATATTTTTACCTGTCATACTTGTAATTACTGCTTATAAAACACTTGATACACATACCGACAGGATTGATATGCCGTTTTTAATTGAACATATTGCTACTTTTTATTCTGTATTTTTGTCGGAGCATACACCGTTTAAAAGTATCTATTCTCTATTTTTTGATTTAAATAAAATATATGAATATCGTTGGGGTGAAAAGGGCAATTATGTGGGGTTTACAGTTAATTTATCGATAATAGCATTTGTAATAACCACAATTATTTTGTTTGTAAAGAAAAAAATAAAAGTTTTGCAAGAGTTTTTGCCTTTACAGTATTATCCTTATTTATTGGCATCAATACTTTTACTTTTACTTTCAATGTTGATTCCCATTAGACTTTTACCTATGGATTTTATAAATATGCTGCCGTTAATTAAGCAATTTTCGGGAGTGGGTCGATTTGCTTGGGGATTTTATTATGTAGTTGCTGTTTTAAGTTTTATTTTTATTTATAATCTGTTATCAAAAGTCAGATATGGGACAATTGTGTTTTATATACTGTTGATTATTAGTTTTACTGAAGCTGTATCTTATCACTCTATCGTTTCAAAACGTATTAAGATTCATAAAAATCCGTTTAGCATAAATCATATTCGCGAAAGCGAGAAGATTCTTACAAAAATTGACAAAAATGAATTTCAGGCAATATTGCCTTTACCTTACTATTTTAAATATAATTTGCCATTTAAAGGAAATAATTTTGACAATTCAATTTATGCATCGTTGGTGGCATCAACATATTCCAAGTTACCTATTTTTAGTGTCTTTTTATCAAGACCTTCGGTATCTGAAGCATTGAGTATATATAAAATGCTAATGCCTGTTTCATATCAGAAACCTATAAAACAAGTTGTTGAAAACGGGAAAGATTTAGCTGTAATTATTTATAACAAAGATACTTCGTTGTTGAGTTTAAATGAAAAGATACTTTTGAAAAAAGCAGTTCCGTATCTTAAAAACAGTGATTATTCAATATTGTCGTTATCAATAGATAATTTACTTAAACCTGTAGATACTACATTGTTAGGCAAATATCATAATTTAAAAGATTCATTGCACAATAAAAACGGGTGGATGGTAAGTGACACGACAAGTTTTATTTATTATAATAATTTTGATACTTTAAAATCGGATATTGTGTATAAAGGCAACGGTGCTTTAAAAGGGTTAAAGAAAGATTACATTGTTGCGGCAAAATTCTTCACACAAAATATTGATACATCAAAAGAGTATGTTTTAACGTTTTGGTATTATAATTATGTGTGGGATCAAACATTTAATTCTTGTATTATTAGAGAGACAGATAGTTTGAATAATACCTTACAATGGATATCGTTTTCCCCTGTTTCAACTTCATTAATTGATGATTGGTGGTATTTTTCGGAACATAAGTTTAAAATAAAATCGAATAGTGGTAATATTACTGTAATGTTTCACGGAGGTAATTATTTTAAGAATTGGTTTGTTGCCGATGAACTGTTAATTTATCCTGCCGGAGAAGATATCTTTAGAACAGAAAACAATGGAGATAAAATTTATTGTAACAATAAGATGATAAAAAAATAGAGGTTATTTGAAATTAAATAACCTCTAATCTTTAATTTTAAGGTTCTACCACTAATTTAGTGGACAATTAAAAGCTAAATATCCAAACCTTCTAGGTTTTAAAAACCTGGAAGGTTTAATAATTATCTTTGTTATAGTATTTTAAAATGTTGCTAAAGAAAAATTATGAGCTTTACGCGGATTAACACACATTACCGGAATACGAGCTGTATTTGCGATAATAAATTGTTCGCTGGCACCAAGCACATAATCAAGTGTTCCTATGTTTTTGGTAGTCATAATAAGCATTAAATCAGCACCTATATCTTTGGCAAAATTAATGGTAGCTTCGGCAAAATTACCTGATACATCTGTTGTTGCTATCTCATATTCAATATTATATTTGCTGAGATATTTTTTTGCAAAAGTTAAATTGTGATTAACTTTTTTCAAAAGATTTGCATCACTAACTTCTTGTTTTATAAAATGAATTTTGGCATTAAATATTTTACCAAAATAGATAGCCCAAATAAGTTTTTCGCGATTTTCGGTTTTAAAATTAACCGGAAACACAATTTTATCAAAACTTGTTTTATTGGTAGGTGGGTCTTGCACAACAATAAACGGAGCATGCGAACTTACAATAACTTTTAAAGCCCAACTTCCTGTAAGTTTTTGCATACCTTTCATTCCGTGAGTTCCCATTATTACCAAATTAATATCATCGTGTTCTTGAGTATATTCACCAATAGTTGTAAATATTGAACCTTCTTTTACTATTGCATTAGTAGGAATATTATCTTCTTCTTGAGACTGAGCTGCTATAATATTAAGTTTTTCGACAGCCTCATTTATCTCTTTCTCTTTTTTTACTATGTGCAATAATGTAATAGTATTGTCAAGAACTTTAGCCATTTTAACAGCATGAGCCAAAGCATTTTGTGCTTTATCGGTAAAATCCCAAGGAACAATAATTCTTTTTCCGGCTTCCATAGTATAATTATTTTATTTATTTCAAGGTTACATATAATTCAAAATTAATGATTTTTTTTAATTTAATCAATTTTATATATGTATTTAATTTGCTTGTTTAACTATATTTTATGTTACTTGCCGTAAAATGATAGTTATAAAGTAATTTTATATTGCATTTTTAAATCTTTAAAGGAGTTAATGTTTTTTTGTTGTTTATCCTTATTCCAAAGTAAAAACTCTGCCATGCATTCGGCAATAAAAAACAGATATTTTTCTACTTTTTCGGATTCAAATAAAACCATTTCTGTTCGATAAATACAAAAATCGGCAATGGTTGATGTCATTTCGTAATTTATGCTATACCAAATTTCAGCTTTTAGCCAAAGTTGTTCCGGATTTTTATATTCGGATAAAAATTCATATGCTTTTTCAGTAATAATATCAATATTTGTTCCGTAGCGATAAAACAATTTTTTGAACTCATCAGGCGATATTCCCGTTTGTTTGGCTTCGTCAAATTTATGGTCGGCAGTTTCTACCAGTTTTACCAAATCCGGCGGTTGTATCCATTTACTTCCCGATATTTTTATTTTATCAGTATAACATTTTGAAAACTTTTTGTTATCTTTTAAAATGTTATCAACTACTTTTTTAGCCATTAATCTGTAACCTGTCAGTTTACCTCCTGTTATTGAAATTAATCCTGTTTCTGAAATAAACATTTCATCTTTTCGGCTTATTTCATCGGGTGTTTTGCCTTTGTTGCCAATTAACGGGCGAACTCCTGCCCAACAAGAAATAATATCCTGTATTTTTAAATTTATTTGTGTAAATGTGTTATTTACTGCTTTAAGTAAATATTCGGCATCTTTATTTTCAACTACCGGATTATTTAAATCTGCCGAAAAAGGCGTGTCAGTAGTTCCTATATAAATATGATTTTGACGAGGAATAACAAAAATCATTCGTTTGTCGTGAGTATCAAAATAAAAAGCATCGTTTACAGGAAATTTTTGTTTTGATACAACAATATGAACTCCTTTTGTGGGGAACAGTGATTTTGGCAATCCTGTATCAAAATTATTTGCAAAATTTTCACACCAAGGTCCTGTGGCATTGATAATATACTTTGCTTTTACAGTATATTTTTTTTGTAAAACAGTATCAAAAATTTCAGCTCCGTTTACTTTGCCGTTTAAGTAAGTAAGTTTATTCAAATTATTGTAATTGAGCATATTAGCACTATATTCATTTGCAGTTTTTAATATTTCAATTACTAATCTGGCATCGTTTGTTTTATATTCGTAATATAAAAATCCGCCTTTTAGACCTTTTGTTTTTAAAAAAGGATATTTCCCCGATAGATGTTCTTTTTTTATCCAAGTTGAGCGATACTCTTTTTTTACTCCTGCTAAAGTATCGTATATTTTTAAAGCAAAAAAAGTTAAAATACGATTTAATTTTCCGCCTGATATTATTGGGAGAACTACCTTTGCGGGGATAACATTATGAGTTATGTTATCGTGTAATATTTTTCGTTCTCTACCTAATTTGGCAACAAAATTTAACTGTAATTTTTCAAGATATCGTAATCCGCCGTGAATAAGTTTAGTTGAGCGACTGCTTGTTCCGAAAGCAAAATCGTTTTGTTCAATAAGTAAAGTGTTAAGACCTCGCGATGCAGCATCCAATGCTATGCCTGCTCCGGTAATTCCTCCTCCGAAAATTAAAACATCAAATTCTCTTTCTGAAATGTTGTTTATTATTTTCTCTCTGTTTGCAGCCGATAATTTATTAAAATCAATCATTTAAAAAAATATATTCTTTGTATGTTTGTATAAATTTTGTTGAATACTAAGATATTTTTATTTATTTAAACTGACAAGATAATCAAATATGAAGATTTTACGTTTTTTTATACTATTTATAATAATAACTTTTATAATATTTTTAATTCACAGTTGTGCCAGAATGTCGTCGCCATCGGGGGGACCAAAAGATGTTGATCCGCCTGTGCCGTTAAAAAGCAGTCCTGTAAATTATTCTACAAATTTTAATCTTGATAAAATTATTGTTCAGTTTGATGAATACATTGTTTTAAAAGATATAGGACAAGAATTGTTGGTTTCACCTCCTCTTGAAAATAAGCCTGAAATAAGATTGAGGGGAAAAAATCTTATAATAAAAGTTAATAATAAATTAAAAGATAGCACAACTTATAATTTTAATTTTTATAATGCTATTGTTGACCTTAATGAAGGAAATAAGTTAAAGAATTTTCAGTTTGAATTTTCTACAGGCGACAAATTTGATTCATTATATGTAGGTGGAATTATGCACGATGCTTTTTCTTACAAAAGAGAAAAAGGCTTGTATGTAATGCTTTACAGTAGTTTTAATGATTCTATCCCTCGCACAACATTGCCTGATTATATAGCTAAAACTGATGAAGAAGGTAAGTTTTTTGTTACAAATTTAAAGAAACAACCATACTACATTTTCGGGCTTAAAGATATGAATAATAATATGATGTTTGATATGCCCAATGAAAGTATTGCTTTTATTGATTCTGTAATAATACCGGATTTTGAAGAAAAAACAACTTTTGATACTATAAAAATAATAGAATCAATATCAGCAAATTATGAAGATACTGTTTGGGTTGATTCGATTGTTCAACAAAAACAATGGGTAACTACAGTGGATAGTATGAGGTTATTTATGTTTACCGAAGAGTTTAAACAACAATATTTTAGAAAAAGTTATCGTCCTGAGGAGCAACAGGTAATATTTGTATTTAATGAAAATCTTGATGATAGTGTATCAATAATTCCGATTGCCGA
>CAYRJP010000015.1:12924-16329 GCA_964424425.1 uncultured Bacteroidales bacterium
TAGATTTAAAAGTTTTTTGGCAGGAAATAACAGTAAAGAAGAAACAAAAAAAGATACTATTATTCCTCCTTCGGAACTTACATTTAAGCATAATGCAAAGTCACCTTTTGACCTTAATAAACAGATAACTTTTGATTCGAGATTTCCGATTGATATAATTAAAATTTCTAATATTATTTTATATAAATATGAAAACGATTCAGTAAAAAATAAAATTGAATATAGTTTGATTAGAGATTCTTTAAATAAAAGAAAATTTACAATAGATTTTGATAAATATGAAGAGGAAACATTTGAATTATTAATTCCGGCAGGAACAATAACGGACTTGTATGGAAATATTAATGATACCTTGGATTTAAAATTTACAACAAGGGCATATAGTTATTATAGTGTTGTTAGTATGAACTTTGTTGGGGTAAAAGAAAAATCGATTATTCAGGTGCTAACCGAAAAAGATGAATTGATAATAAAAGATTCTATATATTATGATACTACATTAATTTTTGATTATTTAACACCTAAAAAATATAAGTTTCGTTTATTTTACGACAGTAATAATAACGGGAAATGGGATACGGGAATTTTAAAAGAATTACGGCAACCCGAAAGAGTTTTTTATTATCCCTTTTTACCGGAGTTATTGGATGTTAAAGAAAATATGGAGATTGAAAATACTTGGTATTTGTATCCTAAAAAAGATAAATAATAACTGTTGTTAACCTTTTGCTAACATAAAAAGGCAAACATTTTTCTATTTCAAACGTAACTTTATATAAAGTTCTTAACTTTTCAAATGAAGTTATGCAACTTATTTCCTTTCAGTATTAAAGTTCGTTCGTTCTAAGCGTAAGCTTAGGTAAAGGGAGCAGTAACACCAAATTACTTCTCCCTTTTTATTTTTTATTTTTCAAATATTTCTTGTAAAATTTCATTTAGCTCTTCTGCATGAATACCGCGTTTTACAATCTTTCCGTCAGGGTCAATTAATATAGCATGCGGAATACTGTTAACGCCATAAAGTTTAGCAACCGGATTTTTCCAACCTTCGAGAGATGAAACTTGTGTCCACAACAAACCATCGGCTTTTATAGCTTGCATCCAGCGTTGTTTATTATTGTCAAGAGAAACACCAAGAACAGTAAAGCCTTTGGGTGAATATTTTTTATACATTTCAACAACTGTAGGATTTGCTTTTCTGCAAGGCACACACCACGAAGCCCAAAAATCAATAAGCACATATTTACCTCTGAAATCTGATAAATTAACAAGATTATCTACTGTATCGTTTTGTGAAAATTCGGGTGCAGGATTTCCGGGTTGTAAGCTTCTGAGCAAATCTACTCTATCATACAACTTTTGAGTATATTTATTGTCTTTTAACTCAGGACTTATTGAATTTGTAAGTTTTTCGAGTTCGGGTAAGTCAATATAATAAAGTAATTCTCTGGTAATAATAAAAGGTGTTATTACGGAATTGCCATGAGTTATTACATACTGCTTAACAAATTCGGTTTGTTTATTATCAATAGAATCGTATCTGCGTTCAACATCTGCTTTTTCGGCATCAGTTTTTGCATTTTGATATTCTGCATAAAGAGCATTGAGTTGATTTGTAAAGCCTGATTTTGCTTCTTTATATTCATCATATAAATTTTGTGTTTTTGAACCGGATATTACGGCATTTTCTAAACTGTCAATATTAGCAGTTACTGTAATTATAGAGTTTTCAACAAACAAACCTATTTTATCTCTTTCGTCGCCAACTTGAATGTAATAGTAATCAGGTGACGAAATTGTACCTTTAAGTTCAAATGTTCCGTTAATATAGTTAGCCGAATCAATATTTAGCATTTCACCGTCCACATATTGTTGTAAATAAACCTCTGAGGGGACTTTGCCTGATATTTTTCCTTTTATAAGGTATTCGTTGTCTGCTCTTTTTGAGCACGACGATATTAGCATTACAGCTAAAAACAAGTAAATAATATTTTTCATATTTTATGATTTTAAAAATTAATGATTATCAATATTGTGAATCATATAAAACAGATGGTCAAGAGTTTTAAAAATTTCTGTAAGATACTCTTTTACAGCTTTTACACTTCCGGGCAATGTGTAAACTAGAGTTTCATCCATAGTTCCAGCAATACCTCGCGATAATAAAGCATTTGGTTTTTCAGCTCCATATTTTATCCGTATCATCTCCATTATTCCGGGAATTTTTTTGTCAAGATATTTTTCTACTGTTTCAACAGTAATATCTCTACTGCCTATTCCTGTTCCGCCTGTTGTAATTAATACATCAGTTTTATCTTCTTTTGCAGATTCAAGTATATCGGTTAAATTATTAATACTATCGGGAATAATAATATTATTAACAGCAACATTTTTTCCTATATTTTTAAAATATTCGGTAATCATTCCGGTTACAAGAGGTCCGCTAGCATCTTTATAAATACCTCTGTGTGCTCTGTCGCTAAGAGTAACTACTTTAACTTGGAATATTTTTGGTGTATGTTCTAATTTTTGATTAAGTTGAAATGTTAAAAAATTGTTGGGAATACAAAGTAAAGCATTGGTATTGTATATTTGTAAATGCTTTACAATTTTCAGATGAGTTTCAGCTCCTGAAATAATATCAAAGGCATTGTAATTTTTTTTACCAAAAGAATCTACAACAATTAATGTTCCTATCGGGTTATCTTCAATAAAAGAACTGATGCTTACAGGCATTTCTCCATCTAAAATCAACACATGTTTTGATACTTTATCAATTGATGTTGATACATTGTCAACGTCAACAAGCTGCTTGTGACTTGTTATGCGGAATAAAGATTTTATTATCAAAGTAAAAAATTTTAATTAAAAATTAGGTGTTTATTTTTTGGGCAATTTAAGAACTTATAAAATACAAAGCAATATTTTTTAAAATCTTTAAAATAAATGCAATACATCAAGATATTTTTGTTTATTGGCATCAACCGAATATTTTTCAATTACCGTTTGTCTTCCGGCTTTTCCTAACTTTTCGCGTAATTGCGAATTTTCAATCAGAAGCGATAATTTATCAAACCACTCTTGTTCATCTTTTGCAAGAAAACCGTTTTCTCCGTCTTTAATTATTTCGGTATTTACACCTACGGGCGACATTACGGCGGGAATTTCAAGAGCCATATATTGCAGCCCTTTAAAACCGCATTTGCCTTTTTCCCATTCATTGTCGTAAAGAGGCATTATACCTATGTCAATCTTCTGTAAATCGGATATTTCAGAAGTTTTATCCCATTTTATAAATTTAAACGATTTAAGATTTATTTGAGGTTTTTCGTTTGAAATTACTAAAAATTCAAAATTATACTCTGTTTCCAATTTATGTAACACCGGCAATACCAAATCTAATTG
>CAYRJP010000015.1:16429-20634 GCA_964424425.1 uncultured Bacteroidales bacterium
TTTAAATACTGCTCAAACCTAAATCGCTGCGAAGGACCTATTCCCTGCGGATAAGGAGAAAGAAACAGTATTTTTTTTTTGTCGTTCATTAATAATTTACGATAAGATAGATGCTTTTCTGTTTATTGTAAAAAATAAAATTAACAATAAATTATTCAAAACCTGCAAATTGTAATATGATTTTATTGCCGTAAAAGTAAAAAACAGGTATGTTTATCAAAATTATGTATTACAATGAACAGCACAATTATCGCAACGTGTTTCTTCTCCGCGTAAGCGTTTTTCTACCAAATCGCCGTAACTTTCAACCAATACGGGAATTCGTATTTTACTGATAACTTCGTAAGCAAAAGCATACATAAGCATCATTCTTGCTTCGCGTCCGCCGATACCTCGCGATTGTAAGTAAAACAAAGCGTCTTCGTCAATTTGTCCTACGGTAGCACCGTGGCTGCACTTTACATCGTCGGCATAAATTTCAAGTTGCGGTTTGGTAAAAAACTTAGCTTTATCTGTCAAGCAGATATTTTTGTTCGATTGCAAAGCATACGTTTTTTGAGCATCGGGACGAACCAGAATTTTTCCGCTGAATGCACCTGTTGCTTCATCGTCAACTACATTTTTAAACAACTCGTTACTTGTGCAGTTTGGAACGGCATGGTCAATAAATGTATAACTGTCAACATGTTGTGTGCCGTCTATCAGCGATAGTCCGTAAACATTTGCTTCGCTGTTTTCTTCACTTAAAATGATATAAGTATTGTTGCGAACAAATCCGCCGTGCAGCGTAAGAGTGTTTGTAAGAGTGTTGCTGTTTTGCTTTTGGTTGATATAAGTTGAAACAATTTGCGACGATGTATTGTGTTGATTTTGAATACCGTAAATATCAAACACGGCATTTTCTTCAACAATAACTTCGTTTACCAAGTTCAAAAGAAAATTTTTATACGACAGTGTATGGTCGCAAATCACAATTTTTGCCTGACTGTTTTTACCCGCAATAATCAAATTTCGTTGGTTTACCAACATCGGGTTATTTCCTTGCAAAATATTGATTATCTGAATAGGTTTTTCAAGCACCACATTGTCGGCAATATGTATAAACAATCCGCTTTGAGCAAATGCCGTATTTAATGCGGTGGTCGGGTTTTTTGAATTGTCAGCGGATTTGTTGTAATATTTCTCGAAAAGTTCGGGATATTTGTTTGCCGCATCGTTAAAACTCATAACCGTTACACCTTCGGGTAGTTTTGCAAGTTCATCGACATCGTTGTAAAACCAGCCGTTTTCAACAATTAAAGTATAAGTGTCAAGGTTTGCCACTGAACATTGAAAAACCGTGTGTTTTTCGAGAGTTCCGGCTGACGGTTTAAACGAATAACCGTAAGTTTTGCCGAAAGCACGCATCAAATCGGAGTATTTATAATCTTCTTCTCCCTTTGCGGGGATTCCCAAAGTGTCAAAATTTTGTATTGCCGCATCTCTGTGTTTGTTTACGGCATCGGGTAAACCGGCATTTATTTTATCGGTATTTCCTTTAAAAAGATTTACCAAAACCGATTTTATTTTATTACTGTTTATTTCACTCATTTTTTGTGTTTTTACAAAAACTGTTGTTCTGTTTATTTTTTATTTAATCCAATCGTAGCCTTTTTCTTCAAGTTCGAGAGCAAGCTCTTTACCACCCGATTTTACAATTTGTCCGTTGTATAAAATATGTACAAAGTCGGGTACAATATAATCGAGCAAACGCTGATAGTGAGTGATTACGATTGTAGAGTTTTCGGGTGTTTTAAGTTTGTTAACACCATTTGCCACAACGCGTAAAGCGTCAATATCAAGTCCCGAATCGGTTTCATCGAGAATTGCAAGTTTGGGTTCGAGCATTGCCATTTGAAAAATTTCGTTTTTCTTTTTTTCACCGCCCGAAAAACCTTCGTTTACTGCACGCGATGTAAGACGATCGTCAATTTCTACAATTTTCTTTTTATCGCGAAGCATTTTCAAAAAATCGCCGGCACTCATCGGTTCCAAGCCTTTGTATTTGCGATGTTCGTTTACGGCGGTTTTCATAAAGTTTACCATACTCACACCGGGAATTTCAACAGGATATTGAAAACTTAAAAATATTCCTTCGCGGGCACGGTCTTCGGGAGCCATTTCAAGCAAATTTTTTCCGTTGAAAATAACTTCGCCGTCGGTAACTTCAAATCTGTCGTTGCCTGTTAAAACCGATGACAATGTGCTTTTTCCCGAGCCGTTGGGTCCCATTATGGCGTGAACTTCGCCGGGTTTTATTTCAAGATTTATTCCTTTTAATATCTCTTTTCCGTCTATTGATGCTTTTAAATTCTTTATTGATAACATTTCTTTATGTATTTTAATGTCTTTATTTTAAAAATTGTTGTTTTATATAATTTATTAACCTACTGAACCTTCGAGACTTATCTGTAAAAGTTTTTGAGCCTCAACGGCAAATTCCATAGGCAAAGTATTTAACACCTCTTTGGCATAACCGTTTACAATCATTCCTATTGCGTCTTCGGTGGATATTCCGCGTTGGTTGCAATAAAAAATTTGGTCTTCGCCGATTTTTGAAGTTGTAGCTTCGTGTTCGAGAATAGCGGTATTATTTGCACACTCAACATACGGGAAAGTGTGAGCACCGCATTTGTCGCCAAGCAGAAGCGAATCGCATTGCGAAAAATTTCTTGCTCCGTCGGCATTTTTCGATATTTTTACCAGTCCGCGATAACTGTTTTGACTTTTCCCAGCACTTATTCCTTTTGATACAATAGTGCTTTTGGTGTTTTTACCGATATGAATCATTTTGCTTCCGGTATCGGCTTGCTGATAATTATTAGTTACCGCAACCGAATAAAATTCCGAAACGGAATTATCGCCCAATAAAATGGTGCTAGGGTATTTCCAAGTAATTGCAGAGCCTGTTTCAACTTGACTCCACGATAGTTTTGAGTTTATACCTTTGCACAGTCCGCGTTTGGTAACAAAATTGTAAATACCGCCTTTACCTTCTTTATTTCCGGGGTACCAGTTTTGCACAGTAGAGTATTTTACTTCGGCATTGTTCATTACCACTATTTCAACAATTGCGGCGTGCAGTTGGTTTTCGTCGCGTTGAGGAGCGGTGCAACCTTCAAGGTAACTCACATAACTGTCGTCGTCGGCAATTATAAGAGTTCGCTCAAACTGTCCTGTGTTTGCAGCGTTAATTCTAAAATATGTGCTTAATTCCATTGGGCATCTTACGCCTTTTGGAATGTAGCAAAACGAACCGTCGGAAAAAACTGCCGAATTGAGAGCGGCAAAATAGTTGTCGGTTGGCGGCACCACTGAACCGAGATACTCTTTTACCAAATCGGGATGTTCCTGAACGGCTTCGCTGAACGAGCAGAAAATAATTCCTTTTTCGGCAAGAGTTTCACGAAAAGTTGTTTTTACCGAAACACTGTCCATAACAGCATCAACGGCAACTCCCGAAAGCATCTTTTGTTCGTTGAGCGGAATACCCAGTTTGTCGAATGTTTCGAGTAATTCGGGGTCAACTTCATCTAAACTTTCGTATTTTGCTTGTTGCTTTGGTGCCGAATAGTATATAATGTTTTGATAATCAATTTCGGGAATATCAAGATGTGCCCACTTTGGCATCTCCATTTTAAGCCAATTACGATAAGCATTTAATCTGAATTCAAGCATCCACTCCGGCTCATTTTTTTTTGATGATATAAGTCTTATTACATCTTCGTTTAGTCCTTTTGGAATGGCATCTTGCTCAATGTCAGAGTAAAATCCGTATTTATATTCGCTTTGTGTTACGTCATCTATTATTTTATCTTGTTTACTCATTTTATTTTAAAAATATATTTGCATTATTATGTGTGTTACAAAAACAAACTTAGTTGTTTATTGTTTCGGGGTGCAAAATTAAATAAATCTTTAAAGTATTAATAATAAATATGAAATAATTTAAGACAAAAAAGTCTTTTATTTTTTATTGATAAATACTTTCGCGTATAAATTCAATAAAAAAGAGTTTGATTATGGTAAAATTTAAGAGAAGTATGTTGTTAAACAATTTACAGCATTACTAAAATTTACCACAGAGAGCACAAAGAAACACAAAAAATATATTAATGAACCATTAAATATTTTATTCGCTATGCTCAATTTTTTGAAACATTAAA
>CAYRJP010000016.1:0-5409 GCA_964424425.1 uncultured Bacteroidales bacterium
GGCATAATTTATCATATACATTTTGTCGGGAGTAATGATAGTTTTTGTTTTTTCTACTTCACCGCCTGCATTACTTTCAGTTATAACAGCTTGTTTTTTTCCGTAATCGTCAAAAACTATTGTATAACTCATATTTATATCTTCGTTAATTTCGTAACGATAAGATATTTTACCCGATTTAACATTGTAAACTTTTGTTTGTGAAAAAACAAATGTTGAAACAAAAATCAATAAAAATGTAGCAAGAGTCTTCATATTAATGGTTTTAGTGATTACTGTTTAATAAATTTATATGTTTTATGAGTATTGTCGTTTAAAGTAATATAATAAATTCCTTTTGCCAGATTATCGACAGAAACGGCTATTTCACGAGTATTATCATAATTTTTAGAATACACTTTAATACCTTGCTGATTAAAGATAGAAATTAATCCCGAATTATTAATATTTTTTATGTATAAAACATTATTTACCGGATTAGGGTAAACAACAGGAATATTATCGGCACCGCCTTTTTCATATACATCTACAATATCAATGGGAGTTACTCCGTCCCAATAACCCAATGCATATTCACCTTGTTTTATATGTTCTATATAAATATCACCAACCGAAATTCGTGCTCTGTTTCCTTTTTTTATAATTTGCCAATTATACGATGTGTTTTTTCGATAAAGCATTACTATAGTATCGTTATTGCCAATTTCATATTCGTTGTCGGGGTTTGTATTTTTTGATAAATAATACGAAAAAATACCTTTTGCATCAAAGTTTTCGGCGTTGAGCATATTTATTGTCCAATAGTGATAGTTTGATACAACAACTCCCGAAATATCGGTTAAAAAATCATCGGGAACAGCATAGTTATAAATAGCTTGAACTAATACTGAGTCGGTTATTGACAAGGTGTTTATTTTAAAATCACAATCTTTAAAATACTCATAACCTGCTTGTGAAATTACATGATTATCATGTATTGTGGCATCGTTAAGTTGTTGATTTAAATCAATAAACAGAGCTTTTGGAACAAACGAAGTATTAATTGAAACAGCTTGTTTTTCACTATCAAACTGCAATACGGTATCTAACCTGTTCCACTCTGCATCAAAAAATGTTAACGGAACTCTGTGTTTATTTCCAAAACTTTCGCGATGATTCAACTTTTCTCTGAGAGCGACTGTTATTTGTGAATTATTATAATAAAACGAATCTACCGAATAGTGCGGGTATCCTGTTTGATAAACCCAATTATTAAAAAATCCCGATAAATCGACTCCCGTAGCATCAGAAAGAATCTGTTGTAAGTCTTCAGATGTGGCATTTCCGTATTTTCTTACTTGCAAATATTGTTTTACACCTTTAAAAAACAGTTCATCACCAAGATAATAACGTAAATTGTAAACTACATCAGCTCCTTTATTATAAACTGTTCTACCGTAAGTAATATTATGAGGAATTTTGTTCAACGGATAATATCCTCCATCGGAAATATGAGCTGTGGTAATTACATTTTTATGATTTGACAAAACTTGACTCATTGATATTTCTTTTGAAAAGATTTTTTCTTTAAACCAAGTTTCGCAGAAAGTAGCCCACCCTTCGTTAAGCCACATATCTTCGGATGTTGCCGTAGTTACCTGATTACCAAACCAACTGTGCGACAGTTCGTGAGCGGCAAGTGTTTGATTTGATATGTTTCCCGATAAGGAGTTGTTAGGAAAAGTAATATTTGTTGCATGTTCCATTGCTCCGGAACCGAAAGGCACTACCACATAACCTATTCTATCCCACTGATATGCTCCAAATGCTTCTTCGTAGGCAGCCATAGTTTGTTTTAAATTTTTAAAAGTATTTACGGCTCCTGTAGAATCTCCTTTTTCCACAAATATTTCTATGGGAATATTTCGTTCAATGCCATTGTAAGTATCCGAAATTTTAATAAACGGACCTACGGCAACCGAGCTTAAATATGTAGGTATTGGTTGATTTAATTTCCAATGATATATCGGGTTATTATCGGCATCAACTGTTTTACCGGTAAAAAGTCCTCCGCAAACAGCATTATTTTGTTCCGAAGTTTTAATATAAAAGTCGTATGTTGCTTTATCGGTAAAGCTGTCTAAACAAGGATACCAATATCTTCCTATTCCGTGCGGATAAACGCTCATTCCTACTCCCATGTTAAAAGCTATTCCATCCATAAAATAAAAACCTCCCCATTGCGGGTCTTTTTTCGGCATTCCGTTGTAATAAATTTTTATGGTTATTGTGTCATCTTTACTTACATTACAATTAAGCAATCTGACAAGCGTATCGTTTTGCATAAAAGATACTTTTTCGCCGGCAAGGAAAGCCGAATCGGTTGTAAGTTTATACAAATCTAAACTTACTGCAGTTAAATCATATTTTGCTTTAGCTTGAATTTCGGCACATCCCCATATTTTTGATGTTCCTATTTTAGATATATCCACATTAAGAGTATAATGCAAAATATCTAAAGAATCTCGGTGTGATTGAGCTAATGAAGTAAGCGATAAAAAAACAATTAATACAATAGTAATGAAACGCATGGTTGTATGGTTTTTAAATGTTTAACTTGAATTATAATAGATTATTTAAAATACTAATCAATTTATCTATATTTATAGGTTTCGCAATATATTGGTCGAATCCGGCATTGTAAATTTCATACTCGTCTTCGATGCGTGCAAAAGCTGTTTGAGCAATAACAATTTGCTTAGGATTTATTTTTTTAATCTCTTTAAGAGCTTCAAATCCGTCCATTACAGGCATTTTAATATCCATAAAAATAATGTCGTATTTTTCTCCTGCTTTAATTTTCTCAACTGCTTCAAGTCCGTTTTTTACAACATCTACTTCAGGGTTTGACTTTTTAAGAAGTTTTTCTAAAAACAAAGAGTTTGCAGGTTCATCTTCGGCAATCAATATTTTTTTGTTAACCCATTTAAATTCTATATTTTTATCGGGTTCTTTAATTGATATATTTTGATTTGTAATAATCTTTTCTTTGTTAATTATCAAATAAAAGGTGCTGCCTTTTCCCAATTCTGATTCAAGAGTAATATTACCACCAAAAATATCAGCTAATCTTTTTGATATTGCCAATCCTAATCCTATACCTCTGACAGAACCATCTTTATTTAGTTTTCGGAAACGGTCAAAAATTAATTTTTGGTTTTTCTCGGATATTCCTGTTCCTGTATCTTTTACATAAAAAATTAAGTTATTGTTTTCAGAAAAAAGCCCCAATTCAATAAATCCCTTTTCGGTAAATTTAATAGCATTTTGCATCAAATTAATTAATATTTGTCGTAATCGCAACCTGTCAGTATAAACATTAAGGTATTGACTGTGAACAGTATTATTTAATTTTATTTCAACTTCTTTATTTTTATTAGTTAACGCAAAATTTGAATACAGATTATCCATCAGTTCGTTAATTTGAAATACTGTTTTGTTAATAATCAACTGATTGGCTTCAATTATCGATAAATCAAGAATATCATCAATCAATCGCAATAAGAATTCTGTATTTTCATTAATTATTTTATAAAATCTTTTTTTATCATCAATCTCAAAATCATCACCTGACAACAGTGATGAGAACCCTATAATTGCATTAAGCGGCGTTCTGATTTCGTGACTCATATTGGCAAGAAAAGCCGATTTAAGTCTGTCGGATTCTTCTGCTTTTTCTTTTGCTTTTTTTAGTTCTGCTGTTCTTTTATCAACAAGATGCTCAAGCTCCTTCTTATGTGTTTCTATAATCTCATTTTGTTGAATAAGTTCTTCTTTTTGTTCGTTTATTTGTTGTGTCCGTTCAAGAACTTTTTGTTCTAAAAATTCATTCTCCTTTTTTAGTCTTCTGTTTCTTAGTTGTATAATTAATACCAATACTAAAATAACAAAAAGTACTTCTATAATTCTAAACCAAACTGTTTTCCAAAATGGAGGTGTTACATTAATTACAATGCTTGTTTCTTTTTCATTCCAAATATTATCATTATTTGAACCTTTAACCTTAAAGGTATAAATACCCGGTTTTATATTTGTATATTTTGCTTCATCCCCTTGTTCACTCAATGTCCAGTTTTTATCAACACCTGTCAGCATATATTTACACCTGCTTTTTTCGGAATAAATGTAATTTAATACGATAAATTCAAAACTTATATTTTTTGCTTGTTCCCATGTGAGAGTAATTGTATCGGTAAAGCAAATATTTTTTTCTAAAATATTATTACAGTCATTTACACAAATCGGATTATTTGCTATTTTAAAATTTGTAATAAAAACCGGCGGTTTATATATATTATCTTTAACACTGTCGGGAATAAATACTGTAAACCCGTTTGGAGTGCCAAAAATCATTTTACCGTTTTTTGTTAAAAGAGCAGCATTTCTGTTAAATGAATTATCCGAGAGTCCGTCTGAAATTTCATACTTGCGTAAAGTATTGGTTTTATAACTAAACTTAAGTAATCCGTCGGTGGTTCCCAACCACAAATTATAATTGTTATCGGACAATACCGATTTTATTCTGTAATTAACCAATCCTAATGTATCGGCGTATTGAATAATATTATCGTTAATTTTATCATAAATTTTAAGCCCGTGTTCGGTGGCAAACCACAAAATATTATCGCTTTCAATAATTGCATTAATCTTGTATTTATACTGTTTTACGGTATCGTTTAAATAATAAAAATAAGGTATGATGTTATTATCTTTATATTTGAATAAACAAATATGCGTCCCTATCCATATATTATTTTCTTTGTCTTTGTAAAAATCCAAAACTCTATAGTCAATATTATGATAATCAGGTAGTTCAATGTCTGTAAAGGTTTTGTTTTTTTTTTTGTAAACTGTTAATCCCGCATTAATAGTTCCAATAAAATATTCATCTTTATTTATCTGAAAAATACTGCTTACCGTATTAATATAATTAGTATTTAATTCATTGTTGTTATTCTCTATTCCCGTAAATATTTTTTTATTATAATGTGTTATTCCTTTAAGATAATGCCCTACCCAAATGTCTCCCGAGTTATCGGCATATAATGTTAAAACAACATTTCCGTTAAGGATTTTTTTTGAAAGATGCTTCTTAAATGATAATTTTGAATCAAAAATATCTATTCCCTGTCCATCGTATCCTACCCAAACATTATTGTTTGAATCTTCGCAAAATGCCATTGTATAATTACAACAATTTAATCGCTGCTCATTATTAAGTAAATATTTTTGTTTATAAAATTTATCTTTATCATTCAATACATTTACTCCGCCGTTGTAACTTCCTATCCAAAAAACATTGTCTTTTGATTTGTATAAACAATACAATTGGTCATTACTTATGGTTGTATTATCCCATTTTACAGGCTC
>CAYRJP010000016.1:5509-7851 GCA_964424425.1 uncultured Bacteroidales bacterium
TTTAAATGTTTTTACTGTATGATTTTCACAATTAAGTCTGATTAATTCGCCGGTAGTTGTTCCTATCCAGATATTATTAAGTTTATCTTTAGTTACAGATGCAATAAAATCGCTATGAAAATTTTTATTTTCTGATGATGTATTAAAAGCAACAATAGAGCTATCGGATAAGTTATAATGATATAATCCTCCGCCTGCAGTCCCAATCCAAATACTACTATTTGAATCTTTATATAAATCTCTGATATTTAGATTCATTGTTTTATTTATATGCAGAGGTTTAAATTTCCCCGTAAACTTATCAAACTCAAAAATACCGCTGTCGCCGGTTGCAACCCAAAATAAATTGTCGGATACTTCTATAATATCGGTAATAATATTTGAACCTATTGAATTTTTATCTCCGGAGTCATGTTTATAAACAATTACATTGTAAGAATCGTACCGGTTTAAACCGTTTAATGTGCAAAACCACATAAACCCGTCGGAATCTTGATATATTTTATTTACAACATTGTTTGATAAGCCATTGTTTGTAGTAATATGATTAAAGAGCAGATAATTTGTTTGTGAAAATAAATTATTTATTAACAGCAATAATATTGCCGCAAAAAATAGTTTTTTGTAGATAGTACTAAGCATTAATAATATTTATTGTTTAACCTTTTTTTCAACGTTTTTATTATATTCCTCTTCAAGTTTTACAATTTTTTCCGATACTTTATTATAAATCTTTTCAAACTCTTTAGGATGTTTTGTATAATAACCGATAGTGTTTTGAATTTGTTTTTGAGTAACATTGTGTTTAATCAAAACATCATTATAATATAAATGTATTTTTACAGAATCTCTATTTATTCTGTACTTATTGGCATGAAGTATTGCATCTGCTAAATGAATGTCAACAAGTACATCAACAAAAGTATCTTCATCAAGTATAACAGCTTCATTTTTTTTGCAACTTGAACATCCGTAAATAAATTGAACAAAAAATAAAATAACAGTAAATCGTAATAACATAGTATAATTAGTATAAAAAATAAAAGTTTAATCTATGAATAAATCATAAATTAAACTTTTAAAATTACATAAAATTAATAAAAGTTATCGAATTTTACGACGAGAACGTGATTTTCTTATATCATTAAATTTCACACCTATCATTATTTCATGAGAACCGTAACTTTCGCTGCTTAATTTTGAAATACCCACATCGTATGAATAACCTATATTTACCATATCGTTATAGTTGTACCCTACAAATATAATAATCGATTCTACATTTCGCATACTATATCTGAATCCTAATCCACCCCAAACCATTTTTTGATAAATGGTTCTTACGTCCAAATCCATTACAAAATCGTAAGATGGTGCCATTTTTATCATTGTAGTAGGATATAAATCGAAATTACGATTTATATTAATCTTATATTCTCCCATAAGATTAAACGAAGGTTTTATTCGTGCATCACTCAAATTAAATTCTTCTTTATAATCTTTTAAAACAGATGTATTATTAAAAAACAGATGATCTATTGAAAATCCAAAATAATACAATGATGTATAAAGATAAAATCCCAGTGTTCCATCGGGCATAAATTTTGAAACTTTATTTCCGTTTTCACTAACAACAGGGTCAATTTCTCCATGTTCATCTTCAGGAATAATTGACAAATCAATACTATTTTGTATTGCTCCCAAAGCCAACCCCATAGACAATCGTAAATCGCCTGAAATACGGATATTATAAGCATACGAGCCATATACTCCCATATATGAAATAGGACCTGAAACATCATTAAAGATATAACCTCCATAACCCATTGGCTGAGTTTTATGAGGCCCGTAAGCTCCAAGCAGATATGTTTTTGGAGCATCAGCAATACCCGCCCACTGGTGGTGATACGCCGATTTTATTTGCCAATAATCGTAAGTTCCTCCAATTGCAGGATTTATTATATAGTCGTTAAGCATATACTGCGAAAGTTGAGGCATAAGCTGAGCATTGGATGTTTGTGTCATTACTACCAATGCTAAAAATATTATTTTATATAAAAATCGTCTCATCTGTAATAATTTATATTAATTATTGATAATTGCTTGTATCCTGTTTTATTATTATCTGATAATAGCTACTGAACCTGTTAGGGTTTTTGTTTCTGTATCAGCATCACCATATTTTATTATATAGTAATATGTTCCTAATGGAAGAGCTTTTCCGTTAAGGTTCTCACCTTTCCATCTATTGGCATTATATTCACCTTTATGTTCCCAAACTAATCCGCCCCAGCGATCATAAATCTGAACACTTACATCATCGTAACCGTCAATTCCCGGTA
>CAYRJP010000016.1:7951-14737 GCA_964424425.1 uncultured Bacteroidales bacterium
CCATGTAAACTTATGTATCCAACTAATATCATCAGACGATTCGGGATATGAAATTTCCGGTTTATCAGTTGATAATATTACCTCGTTTCCGTCAAATATTTTATTGTCTCGGGCATCAGTAACTGCATTAAGTTCTTCTATACCGTATCTATCTACTGTTATTGTATCATAAACTCTACAAAAAGAATCAGTTTTATAATATACTCTGGCTTCAGCAATATAATTTTGTGTAGTATCAGATACTACATTTATTTTATTCTTATTAATATCTCCTATTATGGTACTGTTATCTTCCCATATTAACGAAATCGGATAATTTGATTCTGATTTTGGTACTGCTGTAATTGATATTGTATCTGCCGGACAGAAATAATCTTTTAGTAATCCTGTTCGTGTAAAGTAAATACTATCAATAAAAACATTTGTTTTTGCAGGAACTATTGTATCAAATACTGCTGTGCAATTAAGTCCTTCATTTGTATGAGTTATTACTTGAACTTTATTAACTCCTGCAAATGCTTCAAACAAAGTATCATTGATATAAAGCTGATTATCATTCCACATATAACTTGGTTTCAACAGCATACTTATAGTGTCTGAAATCTCATCAAAATATCCATAAGAAACTTTAACCGCTAATTTACCATCTTTAGTATAATTATTACAAGTTGCCGAATCAATAATTGTAAATGAAGCAATAGTTTGCGGCGATTCAGAATAGAAATCAAACGGTATTTTCGGACTTCTACACTGATACTCAGATTCTACATTTAAGTAATATCTTCCTGCACCTATATGTTCAAATTTAGGATTATCTTGAAACTTAACCAGTGAGTTATCTGCATTTAATAATCTAAACAAGTAATCATTTCCCGAATCAGTTCCTCCTTTTACTTCAGTAAATGTAAATTCACCAAGTGTATCATTATAACATTTGTTGAATACAGTATCTTTTAATGCAAATGTAATACTGTCAAATTGCTCAATTTCAACACTGTCGATTCTTATACATTTATCTTTATCTACTACTTTTATAATATACCAACCGGCATATTTATCTGCAATTGTATCTTCTCTTGAAATAGTATCATTATAATTATTTTGTTCAAACCAGTTGTATTTAAACGGTTCTGTTCCTTGTATTGTAACTACTTTGGCAGATCCCATATTATCTCCGTAACATATTTTAGGCAATGCCATTGTTGTAGATACATTAATATCAAAATCGGTATTGTCTTCAAGGAAGAATACAGTGTCTGTTTTACATTTCAATGAATCGGTTGAAATAATTGTATAATAGTCAACCCAAAGTTTTTCCATTATTGAAGTATCACCTATTAAATTGCCTTTGTTAAACCATTGATATGCATAAGGAGATGTTCCACCTTGATCATCAGGTTCTATTATTTTAATTACCCCTGTAGAATCTGTACATCCGGGTTTAGTTACCAATAAATCAAAAATATATTTATCGGGCTGGGTAACTTTAATTGAAGCATGTATTTCATTATCACCATCATCGGTAATAGTTAAATTATATACTCCTGCCCATAAGTTGGTAATTTTATTTGATGTAGAATCGGCACTCCAAGCATCATTTCTCCATGTATAAGTATATCCATGATGTGAACCACCGTGTGCTTTAACTTCAATAATACCGGTAGAGTCACCATGACATCTGACATTAACAAGCTGAATGGTATCAAACGATAATGTATCAAGTTCAATAACAAAACTATCCAGCACTTCACAAGTTTGTCCGTCTTGTCTGTTGTTACGAAGAGCTACATAATATTTACCTTCTTTTAATCCTGTCCATGAAGCAAAGCCGTCAATAACTTTTAAAGTATCTTGCTTTTTAATAGTCATATCTTTATCCATCCAATCGATATAATATTTTTCGATTGCCGTAGTATCTCCTCCTGTTGGTCGCATTACCGCCAATCCATTATATGGAGGAGTAGAATAACCATTATCTACAGTTGTAAGTTGATACCTTAAAATATCTTTTTCAGTAATTGTAACAGTATCTATTCTTTTACACATATTAACATTCTCTTGAACTGTTACAGTATGCTCACCCAAACATAGATTTGAGTTTGTATCGCCTACAAAACCATCGCTCCAGTAAGTAGTGTAATTTGTTATAGGATTAGGATTAGTAACCAAAGTAATATGAGCTTTTGCATCACATATATCAGGACACCATACATGGTGATCTATTTTGTAATTAAATGCAAGATCACTATCGTTTTGAATAATTATTGTATCATAAACAGTACAACCTAAGGCATCGGTAACTTGTAATACATAAATATCAACCCATAAATCTGTAACATTATTAGTTGTTTGACCGTTAAGCGGTTTAGTCGGATTTTCTCTCAGATACCAGTAATAAGAGTAAGGTGTAACGCCTCCTGTTACTACAACACTTGCCCAACCGCTTGAATCTTCAGGACAATTTGTTTCGCCTTGTGTTATTGTAAGAACAATCGGGTCAGGTGATACAATATGAATACTGTCAATAAATTCACATTTATTTTTATCTATTACTTTCAAATAATACCAATCGGGTTTTACATGAACTAATCCCGAATCGGTTGATATTTGCTCATTATTGCTGTTTGTCCATAAGTAATCGTATGGTTTTACACCACCTCTGATTTGAGCATAGAAACTAGCCGAATCTTTACCTGCACAAACAATACTATCGGTAAATACCCAATGATTAGTAATTTCGTCGGGTTCGGTAATTATAAATGCAGTATCTCTTTGGCATAGTCTTACGTCTTTAACCGATAGTCTGTAAATGCCTGCCGTTACATTATTTAATAATGAATCGGTATCACCATTACCCCATAAGTAGTTGTAAGGCTCTTTTCCATTTATACCATGAACAAGTGCAGCTCCGTTATTTCCTCCATTACAAAGAATATCTGCAATAGAATCCAAAACAATACCAAGATTTGATGTATCACGTAAATTAATTGAATCGCGAACTAAACAATTATTGGCATCAGTAACAATTGCCACGTAATTTGCAACAGGCAAATTACGTATTGTATCAGTAGCAATAGAGTCGGCGGCAGGATACGAAGTCCATAGCGGTGAAGCCCACGATGTAGTATAAGTTCCTGCACCTGAACCTCCGCTAATATTTGCAACATTTATTTGCCCTACACTTTCACCACAATTTGTTGGTATATATTCAAAATCTAATGTTATTGGTTGAGGTTCGGTAATTACAACTGTATCTGTTGCATTACAATTATTTTTATCAGTAATAGTAACAATATACTGTCCTGCTGCAAGATCTACGACAAGAGAGTCAGTTTGTCCGTCGGGCCAAGCATACGAATAGGGAGCAGTTCCTCCTGTAGGAGTTACAGCTGCCGAACCGTCTTGGTCGCCGGCACACTTAGGTTCGTTAATAATATTATGTGTTATCTCCAAAATATTGGGCTGAGTAACTTCAGCACTTACAACCCTTGAACATAAATTAGCATCGGTAACAGTCACCACGTATGTATCTGCTGTTAAGTTTGCAATATCTTCAGTTGTTTCACCATTTGACCATACAAAATCAAACGGATTTGTAGCATTTTTAACGGAAATATCAATAGCTCCGTCATTATCACCGTTACAAGATACATTAGTAATATTATCAATTGTTACTTCCATATTTGAAGTATCAATAATGGTAACCGTTTCTATTACTTGACAATTTACAAAGTCTGTTATTGTCACATGATATATTCCTACCGGAAGATTTTTAACTATCGAATCTGTAGTAGCTGCATTATCATCCCACAAATATGTGTAAGGAGGTGTTCCTCCGCTTGGAGTAACTACAGCTGTTCCTTCGGCAGCACCACAATGAGTTTTTGTTGAATCTTTTACAACAGTAATTTCAGTCGGTTGATCAATAAATACACTATCGTTTACTGAACATCCGCCTGCATCGGTAATATTAATATAATTATATCCGTATGATAAATTGTCAGCTTTGGCAGATATACTTAATGTATCGTTTGATGCATTTGTCCATACATATGAATATGGTGCTGTTCCGCCTTCTCCTTCAACTTCGGCAGAACCATTATTTTCACCATAACATAAAGCATCGGATACATTAATAATTTTTACTTTTAATGTATCGGGTTGAGGTATGGTATATTGATCAGTAGTACTACAAGTAGTTGTTGCATCAGTAATCAATATTGTATAAGTAGTATCTCCGCAAACATTCGGTAATGTATCATCGGTTCCTGTTAATCCTCCACCTGACCAATTAAATGTAAAACTACCTGAGCCACCTGTAAAGTCAACCCTTACTTCACCATCGCAACCTCCATTACAAGATACGGGATTAGTCATTGTAAATCCTGTAATTTCAATGGTTCCCTTATCAACCATTGTTATGGTAGTATCTATTTCACATCCTAATGAATCGGAAATATTTACTGCATAATTACCAACGGCAAGTCCTGTTTTCGGGTTATCGGTGGAATTATCGTGAGCCCATAAATAATTATACGGACCACCAATTGTAAATGGTGTTCCACCTTCAGTTGTAATTGTAATTACTCCGTCAGAAGCATTACAATTTGCAGAATCAACAACTATTTTTGAAACAGACATTGCTGTTGTCGGTTGTGTAATTGTTATTGAACCTATTGTGTTACACTTATTTTTATCGGTAACAGTAACCGTATAAGTTCCGGCAGGTAAATTATTAACTTGAGCAGTTGTAGAATTTTTAGGGTCATCCCAAAGATAAGTATAAGGAGCACCTGCTCCGCCTGTTGCAATTACTTTCACCATACCTGTGGTATCACCAAAACAGTTAATATTTGTAGAATCAAAAGTTATTGTAATTGGGTCGGGTTCTAAAACAGAAACAATACCTGTAGAAGCACAACCTTTTGAATCTGTTACTGTTACAACATGATCACCACCGCATAAATCAACAGTATCACCTGTTTGTCCATCATCCCATACATAAGTTAAATATGGAGGTGTTCCACCGGTAACAGCAACTACTGCACGGGCATCACAAGCTCCAAAACAGCTTGTTCTCAATCCGATTGGCACTGTATATGTTGTAGAGTCGTTATCGTTAATAGCATAATTAATATCTCCCGAATCAAACGTAATTTGTTGTTCTTCGCCTTGTTGATTAATATCTAAGAATGTTATTCTTGCACGTTTAAGGGTTCCTTCGGAACCTGTAAAGTTATCTTTTATTTTAAGAGACCATCCGCCTTCGGCAGGATCGAATCCATCAAAAATATTCCAACTATCAGCAGGATCAAATTCTCCTGTAATAGAATCGGATGAATGAGCAAAATCACAAAGATTAAATGCTCCTTGATTTCCTGTACTGTTTAAACTAAATACTAAACTGTCTATTTTATTAGTAAATATATCCCATGGATTACAACCATCAGTAGCTGAATTATAACTGTAAAGTTTAATTTGAGTAGTTCCATCGGGAGCAACCAAATAAAATGCTAATTGTGAAATATCAGGATGTTCTGCCCAAAATGACACATTAATTTCTGTTGTAGTAACATCTATTAAATATGGCGACAATCCTCCAACTGATACATTTAATTCAGGGGCAAACGACAATACCATTTCATCTGAAACACTTGAACAAGTGGCACTATTTGCTGTCATTGTTAAAGTAACAAAACCGGCTGCTCTATCAGCATCCGATGGAGTATATACAGGATTAAGTTTTGTATTATCGCCAAAACCTGTTCCATCTCCGGTAGTACTGTTTATCCATACAATATCAGCATAATTTGTAGCTGTAGCATCAGAAATTTGATAATCCGGTTCATTAAAACAAATAGCTGTATCTTTTCCTGCATAAGCAGTTGGTCCTTGCGTAACAGTTATTGTCATATTGTCGGATCCTGTACAACTGTGAGCATCTGTTACTGTATATGTAATACTATAATTATTTGGAATATTACAATTAAATGTAGGCGTTTGAATATCAGTAGCATTTAAATATGCAGCACCGGCACCTGACCACAAATGAGTATATGGAGTAGCTCCACCACTCGGGTTTCCATCAAGAGCCAAATCATTACCTTCACAAACTGTTGTTGGATTTACAGATAAATCTACTGTTGGATTATCATAAACAGTAACATTAAGAGTTGTTGGTGTTCCACCGGAGCATCCATTTCCATTTTTATAATTTACACTTACAGAAGGAGATGTTGTCCCTGTCCACTGTACTGTTATTGTATTGGTTCCGTCTCCTGATGTAATAGTTCCATCATTTACAGTCCAAGCATAATTAGACATTCCTGTTTCGGTGGTATATGTTTTAGAAGAATTTAAACATGCCTCGTTATCTCCTGTTATTGTAGGTATAGGATTAGGATGTATGGTAAGGGTCATTTGGTCTTCGGCATATACACCTGCACAAACACCAATAGGAGTTGTTACAGTAAGTTTAAGAACAATATTTCCTGTTTCACCTGCACTTGGAGTATAAGTTGGTGTATAAGTATTTGCATTAGTTATAATTCCTGTTCCTGTAGTACTCCAACTCGGATTACCATTTGTTCCCGATGCATTTCCATTAGGCACGGTATATGCTAATCCTTCACAAATTTCATCATCGGGTCCTGCATTAGCTGTTGGTCCTTCTTTAACAGTAATTGTCATGTTATCAGAGCCTTCACATCCATTGTCGTCTTTAACTGTATAAGTTAAAGAATAAGTTCCTGTTACATTACTATTAAAAGTTGGTTGTTGAATATT
>CAYRJP010000016.1:14837-19050 GCA_964424425.1 uncultured Bacteroidales bacterium
GCTGCTGTTCCTGTCCATTTTACTTGAACAGTGTTTGTGCCGTTTCCACTGAGTATTGTTCCATCATTAACTCCCCAAGTATATCCTGTCATTCCTGCTTCGGTGGTATATGTTTCTGTTGAATTTAAACAAGTTTTATTTGGACCTGTTATTGTTGGCACAGGATTAGGATTTATTTTTAATATCATGTTATCGTTAACTTCAACAACACTACAAGCTCCTGTTCCTGTAGCTTTAACAGTAAGTGTAACACTACCTGTTTCTCCGCCGGCAGGGTTATATGTAGGTGTAATAGTTGTTGCATTCGATATGCTTCCTGCACCATTTTCAGTCCACAATACTGTTCCATTGGTTACAGAAGCTTGCGAAACTGTATATGTATTACCTTCACAAATTTCATCATCAGGACCGGCATTTACCGAAGGTCCATCTTCTACTGTTACTTGCATTGTTCCTTCTGCTGAACATTGCTTAGTGTCTGTTACTTTATAGGTTAAAGTATAATTTCCGTTTGCATTACTGTTAAATGTTGGAGTTTGGGTATCTGTAGCATCTAAATAAGAAGCTCCGCTTCCTGTCCATTCATGTTTTATATAAGGAGCTGTTCCTCCGCTTGGATTTCCGTCAAGACTTAAATCAATATTTTCACAAACGTTTTTATCAGTTAATGAAACTGAAGGTTTAGGATTAATAGATAAAGTCATAGTTTCGTTAACGGCAGCACAGCTTCCGTTTCCGTTAACTGTTATTGTTAAATCAATAGAACCTGCTGTAATATGAGCAGCATCAGGGGTAAATGTAGGATTTAAAACTGTATTATCACTCCATGTTCCTTTACTGTCGGCACTTGACCAAAGAAGTGATGAGTAATTTGAAGCTGTTACACCTGTAAATGTGTAATCATCACCTTCACAAATTTCATCATCATTTACATTATTTACAGTTGGTTTTGGCGTTTCATCAACAGTAATTACAGAAGTATGCTTATATTCACATCCTGCACCATCTTTTATATAAATATCATAATCTCCTGCTGCAAGGTTTGATATTGTATTTGCACCTAAAGCACCATAAGAAGGAGCAGCTCCCGAACCATTAACTACTGCTGCATAATAATATTGCCCTCCCGAAGGTGTTCCACCTGTTACTGTTCCGACAGTAATACTTCCGTTTGAAGAGCCTTCACAACTTGCTACTGTGGTAATATTGGATACACTGAAGTTATCAGGACGCCCGTCTGCTACTTTATACATGTTATTTGGGTGCCCCAATGGATAATAGTAAAAGTTTGTATCAAGCGAACAGTTATTATCATCGGTAACAATTATCTTGTAATTATTCATTCCCAAATCATTGTTTGTTGTTTGTCCCGAATGAGTCCACGAGCCTGTTTGAGCTGTCCATTCATAAGATGTAATTGTTGACCAACCTCCTGATGTATTTACTGTAAGTCCCAAATCATTACCATTGGGACAAGTAATATGGTGAGCAACAGCTACCACTGCATTAAGATTAGCAGGTCCTACTGTTGTGCTTTTTGTTTGCAAACTATTGGCATCCTCACCATAAGCTACATTATAGGTACCTGATGTTAAATCACCGCCTGAAATATCAGCACTTGTAAAAGTATAAGAAGCTACACCTGATTTTTCAGCCAACAGATGCATACTTCCATCATATAATCTGATTAAATATGAACCTGAACCTCCTGTAACATCAACTTTTATCTCTCCGTCATCTTTTGTTCCCGTGTTACTGTTTACGGCACATGTTGCATCTTTGGGTGTCAATGTTGCATCAATGGCTTTTGATGCTCCTTTGGGAATAATTCTGTTATAAACTATTCCGTCGGATGTTAAGAAATTTTTATCTACTGATTTAGGTATTATTATTGTTGAGTTTTCTCCTTTAAAATCAATATTATCTGCTTGAGAAAAATCCCAGTAATTAACAATAACTTCAGATTCGCCTAAATCAAGTAATGCTTTTTTATCGGAAGAAGATGCAATAAAAGAGTTACACTCAATATTGTTATCATTGGTATATACCAATCCTTTTTCTAAATAGATGTTTTTACGAGTATTTATTTTTGAAGTAATATCAAAGATTCCTATACCGGTAAAAACAATATCGGAATTTATATTTACGGGAATATTTATTTTTTGATGTTTTGAAGAAGCTAATATAATATCACCCTTAAATTTCTTGAGTGATGCATTTTTATCGATATCAATATTTCCATAAACTGTAATATCTTTTTTGCCTTTCAATACTAAAGGAGTATTGATTATAAAATTATTTACACTAATGCCGCCATCAATAAGAACAACATCGTTTATACTTAACGATGAGTTATTATCAAAAATAACATTATCCGTTTTTGAAGGAATATCAGCACCCGGCTCGCCTCCTGAAGTTAATGACCAGTGTGTTTTATCATTCCAGTTTCCTGTACCGTTTACCCAATAAAATTGATTTTGAGCAAATGTGTTAAATATTATAAGTGTTAAAATTAATGAGGATAAAAGCTTCTTCATAACAAATAAAATTGAAATTTCAAATTAATTAACTAAAAAAAGTTTTTGACAATTTATTAACAATTCATACAAATATATACTAAAATACTTATTTTAAAAGATAGTTTTGATGATTTACATGTTTTTTTATTTAAAAGTTAATAATTTAACAGAATATTTAAATTATTCCGATAAATTAGGCTATATAACTAAATTAATATTTAGATTATAACAATATACGTAAAATATAAATTTATTGTTTAGTTGTTAATCAAAAATAAAGAGTATTTTATCACAATAACATCAACTGTTATTTTTTAATCTTTTCATAATTTCAGATGAAAAAAGAAATTTCTCAAGTTCTTCATTATCAGATGAAAAAAGCATGTCACGAGTGCCGTGCCACCACGATTTTCCTTCGTAAATAAACACAATAGTATCCGAAATTGCAAATACAGAGTTCATATCATGTGTATTTACTACAGTTGTAATGTTATACTCATATGTAATTTCTTTTATCAAATTGTCGATAACAATAGCTGTTTGAGGGTCTAATCCTGAGTTAGGTTCATCACAAAACAGATATTTGGGATTAAGAGCTATGGCTCTTGCTATGGCTGCTCGTTTTTGCATTCCGCCGCTTAACTCGGCAGGAAACAGATTGTTTACTCCTTGTAGATTTACTCTTTCAAGGCAAAAGTTAGCTCTGTCTGTTTTTTCTTGGGGTGTCATGTTAGTAAACAAATCCATCGGATATTTCACGTTTTCTTCAATTGTAGCGGAATCAAACAGAGCACCTCCTTGAAATAACATACCTACTTCTTTTCTTATATTTATTCGTTCTTTATTTTTTAACTTTATAAAATCAATATTATTAAAAAGAATTTGCCCTGAATCAACATTATGCAGACCAACCAACGATTTTAAAAGAACTGTTTTACCTGAACCGCTTTTGCCAATAACCATATTAACCTTACCCGCTTCGAATACGGATGATACGTTTTCGAGCACTTTTTTATCGTTAAACGATTTATTTACGTCTATTACTTCAATCATGATAATAAAAGTTGAGTAAGTATTAAATCGAACATAAGAACTACAACGCTGCTGTAAACCACAGCTCTTGTGCTTGCTCTCCCTACTTCTAATGCTCCGCCTTTTACATAATATCCTTGATACGATGATATTGTAATTATTATAAAAGCAAAAACTATTGATTTAATAATTGAATATGCAATATAGTAAGGGATGAAAGCATATCTGATACCTGTAATATAATCTTGCGATGATATTGCTCCGGTAAGAACAGCCGACAGCCAACCTCCGCCAATACCTACAAACATGCTTATTATAACTATAAAAGGAATGAATACTATAAAAGCAAAAACCTTTGGCGAAACCAAAAACGATGCCGGATTTATACCCATAATTTTAAGAGCGTCAATTTGTTCGGTAACACGCATTGTCCCTATTTCGGACGCTACATTTGAACCAACCTTTCCTGCTAATACCAACGAAATAATTGTTGATGAAAATTCCAACAACATGGTATCACGAGTAGTAAGGCTGATTACATAATCGGGAACCAAAGGGTTAGTGATATTGTAAGCCATTTGTATGGTTATAGCACCACCTATAAAAAACGACACTAATATAATTATACCTATGGAACTTATTCCGAGCTTTTCTATCTCTTT
>CAYRJP010000016.1:19150-20354 GCA_964424425.1 uncultured Bacteroidales bacterium
AAATAATTGACAAAGTATTAAAATACTACATAAAATTCAAAATCATAAGGCAAATAATTTTATTATCTTAGCAAAAAAATTAAACACTACAGAATTTAAAATAAAAAAATCATGAATAATAATTATTGTGTAATAATGGCAGGCGGAGCAGGAACACGCTTTTGGCCTATAAGCAGATCTTCTTATCCAAAACAATTTATTGATATCTTGGGAACAGGAAAAACTCTTTTACAGCAAACATTTGAACGATTTTTAAAAATATGTCCCGTCGAAAATATTTTTATAGTAACAAGCACCGAATATAAAGATTTAACTCTTGAACAACTTCCACAGATTCACGAAAGCCAAGTGTTGTTAGAACCTGCCCGAAGAAATACCGCTCCGTGTATTGCTTACGCAAATTTCAGAATTCAAACAATAAATCCTGATGCCAATATTATTGTTGCTCCTTCTGATCATCTGATTTTACACGAAGATAATTTTATTGAAACTATAAAAACAGGTTTAAATTTCGTAAATGATAATAATGCGTTGTTAACTTTGGGAATTCATCCGAACAGACCTGATACGGGATACGGATATATTCAAGTTGACAAAGAGCATAACAACAAAGAGATAGAACCGTTTGAAAAGGTAAAAACATTTACCGAAAAACCTAATTTGGAAATGGCAAAGTTTTTTGTTGAGAGTGGTGAATTCTACTGGAACTCAGGTATTTTTATCTGGTCGCTAAAATCTATTCAAAATTCGTTTGAAATTCATTTAAACGATATTTATGCATTGTTTGCCGAAAAGAATAATACTTTCGGAACAGATAATGAGATTAATGCTATTTCTGAAATTTATCCTGCATGTAAAAATATATCTATCGACTACGGTATTATGGAAAAAGCATCGAATGTTTTTGTTTTGGGATGCGATTTCGGATGGTCTGATTTGGGAACTTGGACTTCACTATTTGAACACTCTGACAAAGATAAAGATAACAATGCTGTTTCAGGTAAAAATATTATGATTTATGATACTAAAAATACAATCGTAAAATCTACTAATAAGAATAAACTGATTGTTGTGCAAGGGTTATCGGATTTTATTGTTGTTGACACTAAAGATGCCCTTTTGATTTGTAAAAAAGAAGAAGAGCAACAAATTAAACTATTTGTTAATGAGATAAAATCTCAAAAAAAGAATAAATTTATTTAGA
>CAYRJP010000017.1:0-1086 GCA_964424425.1 uncultured Bacteroidales bacterium
AGAGTTTCCATTCCTGAGAAAGAGATTCAAGAAACGGTAAAAAAAATGGCATCTCAAATTAATAGTGACCTTGCAGGCAAAGATGTTATTTTTTTAGGAATATTAAACGGCAGTTTTATGTTTGCAGGTGATTTGTTTAAACATATATCAATTCCTACTCAAATTACATTTCTGAAACTAGCTTCGTATCAAGGTACAACATCTTCGGGAAAAGTAAAAAGGCTGATAGGTATAAATGAAGATATTGAAAACAAAACGGTTGTTATTCTTGAAGATATTGTTGATACAGGCAACACTCTCGAAAGTATTATTAAACAACTTAAAGGTTATGAACCTGCCGAAATAAAAATTGCAACACTGATTTTTAAACCTAATGCTTATAAAAAAGATTTGCCGATAGATTATGCAGGTTTTAAGATAGCCAATGATTTTATTGTGGGCTACGGACTTGACTATGACGGATATGGAAGAAATTTAAGTGATATTTATACTATTATTTAACCTTGTTAACTATGTTTAATCTTATTCTTTTTGGTCCTCCGGGTTCGGGAAAAGGAACTCAAGCAACAAAAATTATTGAGAAATATAAATTAAAACATCTCTCAACAGGAGATTTATTGCGAGCCGAAAAAAAATCAGGCTCTGAGCTCGGTAAAAAAATAGCTGAACTGATTAATAACGGAAATCTTGTGCCCGATGAAATGGTTCAAGAGATGGTTAAAACATTCGTTTTTAATAATAAAGAGTGTAACGGCTTTATTTTTGATGGTTTTCCTCGCACAGTAGCTCAAGCCGAATGGCTAAAAGAGATGTTGAATCCTGTAAATGCTGAGGTAAATATTCTTTTGCATCTGCATGTTGACGACAATATTTTAGTAGAGCGTATTCTTGAACGCGGGAAAAGTTCCGGCAGAGATGATGATAAGGATGTTTCAATAATCAATAACAGAATTGAAGTTTATCATAATATAACTCAACCTGTTATGGATTTTTACAAATCGCAAGGAAAATACCGCAAAGTTGACGGCATAGGTTCTATTGATGAGGTTTTTGATAGAATTTGTAATGTTATAGACAGCGAAACAT
>CAYRJP010000017.1:1186-16631 GCA_964424425.1 uncultured Bacteroidales bacterium
TACAAACGGGTTATTTGATAATCAATTTTAAAGACTTAATACTCAAAGATACAACTATTTATGACTATTTATATAATATTTAAGCATTTTTTACTATATTAAAAGATGTTTAAACTACATTTTAATTTCCCGAAACAATTTATAATTTCGCCGTAAAAAATATTTGATTTTATGGAATTTATTGACACACATGCTCATTTATATGTAGATGATTTTAAAGAAGATACAGCAAATGTTTTAGACAAAGCATTGCAAAATGGTATAAAAAAGATAATAATGCCGGCAATAGACAGCAAAAGTCATAATGATTTAATTGAGATGAGTGCCGAAAATAACGGTTTTTTATATCCGCTAATGGGTTTACATCCCACATCGGTTGACAAAGATTATAAAAAGGAATTGGATATTGCAGAAAAGTATCTGTCACAAAACACATTTTACGGAATAGGCGAAATAGGTATTGATTTATATTGGGATAAAACATTTAAAAATCAACAGGTTGATGTATTTACAACACAAGTAAAATGGGCAAAAGAGTTGAATTTACCGATAGTAATTCATACAAGAGACTCTTTTGACGAAGTTTATAAAGCATTGTATCCTTTGGTTACCGACAATTTAAAAGGTATTTTTCATTGTTTTGGCGGAACGGCTGAACAAGCAAAATTAATTACCGATATGGGATTTATGGTAGGAATAGGTGGGGTTATTACTTTTAAAAACACAAATCTCAGGGATATTATAAAATTTATTGATATAAATCATATTGTTTTAGAAACAGATAGTCCTTATCTTGCACCCGTTCCTTACAGAGGTAAACGAAATGAAAGCAGCTATATAAATATTATAGCCGAAAAAGTAGCAGAAGTTTACGGTTATTCTATTAACAAAGTGGCAGAAATAACAACTGCTAATGCTTTAAAAATATTTAATATATAATATAATGCCAAATAAAACATCAATATTAATTATTTATACAGGCGGAACCATAGGAATGATAACCGATCCTAAGACAGGTTCGCTGGCACCGTTTGATTTTGATCATATTATGGTTCAAGTTCCCGAATTAAAAAAATTCGGTTTTAAACTTGATTCTATAACCTTTGAAAAATTAATGGATTCGTCAAATATTACTCCTGAAACATGGATTCATTTGGCTGAACTTATCGAAAAAAATTACGATAAATACGATGGTTTTGTAATCCTTCATGGAACCGATACCATGGCATATTCGGCATCGGCATTAAGCTTTATGCTTGAAAACCTTGATAAGCCCGTTATTTTCACAGGCTCACAATTACCGATAGGGACAATTCGCACCGACGGCAAAGAAAACTTTATAAGTGCAGTGGAAATTGCAGCGGCTCAAAACAACGGACGTCCCGAAGTTCCTGAGGTTTGTATATTTTTTGAAAACAAGCTGTATCGCGGTAACAGAACAACAAAACACAATGCCGACTATTTTGATGCATTCAGGTCATATAATTATCCTGAATTGGCAAAAGCCGGCATAAATATTACTTATAATCATTTAGCAATAAATCATCCTAAAGAAAAACAAAAACTAAAAGTATATAAATATATGGATGCTAATATTGCTATTCTTAAAATATTTCCGGGAATAACACCTGAAGTATTAGATTCTTATTTAAACATAAAAGGGCTTAAAGGGTTAATATTAGAAAGTTACGGTTCAGGAAATGCTCCAACCGATGAATGGTTTACAAAAAAAATTACAGAAATAATAAATAAAGGTATTATAATAATAAACGTAACACAATGTAGTGCAGGCAGTGTTGAAATGGGAGTTTACGAAACAAGTTTAGGACTTAAAGATGCAGGAGTAATAAGCGGGAAAGAGATAACAACAGAAGCAGCAGTAACAAAAATGATGTTTCTATTGGGACAAAAATACAGTAAAGAGAAAATTATTGATTGTCTTTCAAAATCAATAAGAGGAGAAATTAATTTATAAATACTGCATCTAATTTTATTTTTTTTTGTATTTTGTCGCCCATAATTCTAAATTTGCACTAATTTAGATGTTTTTTAGGAGAAGTGGCCGAGTGGTCGAAGGCGCACGCCTGGAAAGTGTGTAAACTGTGTGAAACGGTTTCGAGGGTTCGAATCCCTCTTTCTCCGCAGTAAGCAAGAAAATGAGGATTTAATTAAAATAAATAAAGTTTAAAAGTAAATAAATTTAAAAACAAAAAAACAAAGCAATGAAAAGACTACTTGCATTATTCGCTGTAATTGGGATGCTGGTAATAGCATCTAACAACGTATCTTACGCGCAGGACGAGACAAACACAACTGAAGCTGTTTCTACAGATTCTACTCCCGCAAATGATACTACATTAGTAGCAGATACAACTCAAGCTACAGTAGCGGAAACAACAACTGAAGACGATGATGCTTTAGAAGGACAAACCATGCATCAAGTTATTAAACAAAAGTTCATCGAAGGTGGTGCCGGATTTATGGGTATTGTTGTATTAGCATTAATCTTCGGTTTAGCAATTGCAATTGAAAGAATTTTAACACTTAACTTTTCAACAACTAATACTAAAAAATTATTAGCTGATGTTGAAGAAGCTTTAAATCAAGGTGGAATTGAAGCAGCAAAAGAAGTATGCCGCAATACTCGCGGACCTGTTGCCAGTATCTTTTACCAAGGATTAGACAGAGCTGACGAAGGAACAGAAATTGTTGAAAAATCAGTAGTTGCATACGGAGGTGTTCAAACAGGATTGTTAGAGAAAAATCTTTCGTGGATAGCACTGTTTATTGCATTGGCACCTATGTTAGGATTTATGGGAACAGTAATTGGTATGATTGCAGCGTTTGATGCTATTAAAGCTGCCGGTGATATTTCTCCTTCACTTGTTGCAGGTGGTATCTCTCAGGCTCTTATTACAACAGTATTCGGACTTATTGTTGCAATTATTCTACAGATTCTTTATAACTATTGTGTAGCAAAAATTGATTCTATTGTTAATGATATGGAAGATGCTTCTATCTCATTAATTGATATTCTTACAAAATATAACCACTCAAAAAATAACTAATTATGGGTAATAGTTTAGCAATAAAAGTAATCAATATTATCTTTTATGTTATTGCCGCTATTAGTATTGTAGTGGGAGTAATGTTTTTTGCCGGAGGTAAAGACGGTGAAATACTGATAATATGGATGTATATACTTACAGCCTTGGCTATCGGTGTTACAATGCTGTTTGCTTTTGTAAATATGTTTAAATCCAAAAAAAGCCTTATTGCAAGTTTAGTAACAATAGCGGTATTTGGAATTTTAACATTAATTTCATACTTATTGGCAAGCAATAATGATATATTTAATGCTGCCGGAGAGGTAATTGCATCGGGAACTGTATCACGATGGGCAGGAGCCGGCATATATATGCTGTATATTCTTTTGGGAATGGCTTTTATTAGTCTGATTTATACTGAAATCAGAGCTGCGTTTAATTAATAAACGATAAATTTAATATTTAAAAAGGAGAAAAAATGCCAAAAAAACTTCCAGAATATAATGCTTCGTCTTTGGCTGATATCGCCTTTATGTTATTGATATTCTTTCTTGTAACAACAACAATGGACAGCGACCGAGGTATTTCTCGTATGTTGCCTCCTCCTGTTCCTCCTGATCAAAAACAAAATGATGATCAAAAAATTAAAGAAAGAAACGTTTTTGTTGTTCTTATTAACAAAAATGATCAATTATTGGTTGAAAATAAACCAATGGATATCAGCAATTTAAAAGAAGCAGCAAAAGAATTTATCGAAAATCCGAGTCATAAAGACAATTTACCTGAATTTAAAGAAGTTGAGGTGCCGTTTTTCGGACTATACCCTGTGTCAAAACAGATTATATCGTTACAAAACGACCGAGGTACATCTTACGGAATATATATTCAGGCTCAAAATGAATTAGCTGCAGCTTATAATGAGTTGCGTAATGAATTGGCTCTTCGTAAATTCGGTAAACGTTTTGATGAACTTGATGAAGATCATCAAAAAGCTGTAAAAAAAATATATCCTCAAAGGATTTCAGAAGCAGAACCTAAAAATTACGGAGGAGGAAAGTAATTATGGGAAAATTTAGAAAAGAAAGCAGTAAAGAGGTACCTGCTATTAATACTTCGGCTCTTCCTGATATTGTATTTATGCTTTTATTCTTTTTTATGGTAACTACTACCATGAAAGAGGTTGAACTGAAAGTGCGAGTAAAAGTACCTGAAGCGAGTGAGATTAAAAAACTTGAGAAAAAATCTCTTGTTAGTTATATATACGTAGGAAAACCTCAAAAAAACTACGTTAAATATTTTGGATCGGAACCTCGTATTCAACTAAATGATGCTTTTGCCGGTGTAAATGACATAGGAGACTATATTGAAGCTGAACGTCAAAAACGAGATGAAAAAGAAGTCCCTTTTATGACTACTTCGTTGAAAATTGACGAAGATACTAAAATGGGTATTGTAACTGATATTAAACAAGAACTCAGAAGAGTTAGTGCTTTAAGAATAAACTACTCTACTCGTAAAAAAGTAAAAAAATAATTTTACTTAATATATAAAAACCTGTCTGCGAAAGATGTTCTTTCCTGACAGGTTTTTTATTATAAAATTGTTATGACTACTTCTCTGAAAATAAAATTTATTCTCCCTGTATTTATTATTCTGTCTATTCTGTTTTCAGGATGTTCTTTTTTTAAACCTATTGAATTTCAGAGTATTAACAATTTGAAAATTGAAAAAGATTTTAACTCTGTTTTAATTGTTTTTAATTTAACATTGTATAATCCCAATAGTGTAAAAGTGCAAATAAACTCTGCAGATATTGATGTTTATATTAAAAATGTTAAAATCGGTAAATTAAAGATTCCTGACAATATTGACATAAAATCAAAATCAACATTTACCGGAGAGTTCGATGTTAAAATTAATATTATTCAAATATTACAAGCCGGTATTAACATTCTTAACAATTTAAAATCGAAAGAAATAGAAATTGAATTTAAAGGAACTGTAGATGCAAAATTATTGTTGAAACAAAAAGTATATAATCTTGATTATACCAAAAAGGTAAAACTTTAAAATAATTGTTATTACTTTATTTTTCACCCTTCCATAACATTTCTTTACAAATATTTAATTGTTTTCTTACTTTTGCACTCTTAATAATATTTGTAAAAATACTTATAAAATATGATTTCAATAAACGGGCTGACAGTAGAATTTTCGGGAACACCGCTTTTTGATAATATCAGTTTTTTAATAAATCCTCGCGACCGTATCGGACTAACCGGAAAAAACGGAGCAGGAAAATCTACATTACTAAAGATTATTTGCGGCAAGCAAGAGTTTGACAAAGGACAAATTGCTATTCCTAAGGGGATAACTATCGGATATTTACCCCAACAAATGACCGTGTCGGATACTAAAACCGTTTATAAAGAAGCTATTAGTGCTTTTGAAGAAATTCTTAAACTAGAACACGAAATTGAATCACTAAACGAAGAAATTGCAGGACGTTCCGACTATGAATCGAAAGAGTATTTGGAACTGATAAATAAAATGACTGAAAAAAGCGAGCGTTTTAATCTGCTTGGCGGAAGCAGTATTCATGCCGATATTGAAAATACCCTTATGGGATTGGGTTTTTTACGAAGTGACTTTGAACGACCAACAGGTGAATTCAGCGGAGGTTGGCGAATGAGAATTGAACTGGCAAAAGTATTACTGCAAAAACCTGATGTTCTGCTTCTTGACGAACCTACAAACCATCTTGATATTGAATCGGTGCAATGGTTTGAAGATATGCTTAAAACATACGAAGGTGCTGTGGTTGTAGTATCACACGATAAAGCTTTTCTTGATAATCTGACAACTCGCACAATAGAAATATCACTTGGTAAAGTATATGATTTTAAAGTATCTTATTCTAAATATATTGAACTGCGAAAAGAACAACTGAAACAGCAAAAAGCTACTTTTGAGAATCAACAAAAAAAAATTGAAGAAACCGAACAGTTTATTGAGCGATTCAGATATCAGGCAACAAAAGCAACACAAGTGCAGAGTAGAATAAAGATGCTTGAAAAAATGGAGCGTATTGAAATTGACGATTTTGACAAATCATCAATATATTTCAGGTTTCCACCGGCTCCTCATTCAGGGCAAATTGTTGTTGAAACAAAAGAGTTATCAAAAAGTTTCGGCGATAATCTTGTTTTAAATAAAATTGATTTTGTACTTGAAAAAGGCGAAAAAATTGCTTTTGTAGGTAAAAACGGCGAAGGAAAAACAACACTGTCAAAAATAATAATCGGGCAACACGACTATTCGGGCATTCTTAAAATAGGACATAATGTAAAGATAGGCTATTATGCTCAGAACCAGAGTGAAATGTTAAACGACAATCATACGGTTTTTCAAACAATTGATGAGGTAGCCGTTGGCGATATTCGCACCAAAATACGTGATATTTTAGCATCGTTTCTTTTCAGAGGTGACGATATCGACAAAAAAGTAAGTGTATTGTCGGGTGGTGAAAGAGCCAGATTATCGTTGGCAAAATTGTTACTTGAACCGGCTAATTTATTGGTGCTTGACGAACCTACAAACCATCTTGATATGCGTTCGAAGGAGATTTTAAAAAATGCATTGAAAAATTATGACGGAACTCTTATTTTGGTATCTCACGACAGAGATTTTCTTGACGGAATAGTTGATACCGTATATGAATTTAAAAATAAAAATCTTCGCCAACATCTTGGCGGTATATCTGAATTTTTACAGAAAAAACGACTTGAAACATTAAATCAGCTTAATAAGATAAAAAAACAAACATCAGGAAATAAACAACAAAAAGTATCGGAAAATAAATTGAAATACAATGAACGAAAAGAGATTGACAAATTAATTCGTAAGGCTCAAAAACTTGTTGACGAAAGTGAAAAAAAAATTATGGAACTAGAATCTGAAATTGAAGAATTTGATAAAAAACTTGCAAATCCTGAAAATATTAACGACCACTCTGTATTTGAAAAATACGAAATTTTAAAACAAAAACTTGAAAAAGAGATGCTTATGTGGGAAGAGCATTCTAACAAACTTGATAATTTAAAAAATAAAAAAGAGTAATTTTTTTGTTTTCAATAATTTATAAACTCAAAATATAAAGTAAGGTATCTTTTACAAATCAGATATCGCATTTAACAGTAGTTTATTTCATAACTACATATTCAAATTGTAAATCAACAACTTCAGATAACTCTTCACCAACCTCTTTCATATCATCGTCATTTTCATCGTAATACCAATCTATTCGCATATTCAATCCTTTCTCATAGATTTTATTAATCAATATTAATATATCTAAAATAAATTTAGCCGACGAAGAGTTAAAATAATCGAGTTTAAATTTAAACACCAATTGATTATCAGCGTGTTTTGCTATTAATCTATCATCCATGTTTTGATAATATTCTTTTAACCATTCAATAATCGGCAAATAAAATTCTCTCACATTTTCAGGACGAGAACACCCCTCTATCTCATAATTATTATTTAATAAATCTAAAATTACTTTAGGAGTAGCTTGTGTTTCTTCTATAATTAGCGATTTCATATATGCTGAGGTTTATTATTAATTCAAAAAATACTATTTATTCATTTCAATAATAAAATTAAAGAAAGTATATACACCTTCACTATTATCCAATCTATAACTTATTGGAAGGCGTGAGTTTCTTGCTATCTCAATAATTCCTAATCCCGCACCTCCTTTTTCTGATATTTCTGCCGTAAAAATAGTTTTTCGATATAATTGACTTATCCCTTTTTTGTCGAGAGAATTAACCATATTAATTTTATCTATAAGCCCATTAACTTTCTCACTCTTAACATAATTCCCGATTATTAATACAAATTTATCCGATACTTCATTTAATATTAACTCAACTGATTCGTGTGATAACTCAGGAGTAGTATTAACCTTATGTTTTAGTGTATTTTCAAGAGACTCAACAAGAATTGAATATAACCGTTTAAATATTACCGTTTCGAGATTATATTCTGTAATATTCTTAATAAATTGACTTAATATTTTTTCAATAATATCAAAAGTCAATTCTCCTTTATAAGACAATATCTCTTTTTCTTTAATTTGGGTCATTATTTCACTATTTCTAATGTGCAAACTAATAAACAAAAACAGATTTTAAAAATAATTATTCAATTAATTTTTATACCCTCTTATGGGAGAGAATAACTATTTTAATAATACTTACACACAAAATATGATTAAATATAAATAAATTTATTATGAAAACAAGCCTCTTTTTAACATAACAATTTCTTTTTCGGACAAATACCTCCACTTACCGCGAGGCAAATTCTTTTTTGTTAATCCGGCAAAATACACACGGTCAAGTTTTCTCACTTTATATCCTATATGTTCAAACATCCTTCGAACAACTCTATTTTTACCCGAATGAATTTCTATTCCTATTTCACGTTTATTATCCGGAGTAATAAATGTTATAGCATCAGCTTTAACATCTCCATCTTCGAGCTTAACGCCATCGTATAATTTTTGTAAATCCTCTTCTTTTGCCGGTTTATCAAGAGTTGCCTGATAGATTTTCTTTTTATTATTTCGCGGATGAAGCAAGAAATCAGTCAAATCACCATCATTTGTAAGTAATAACAATCCTGTTGTTGCCTTATCTAATCGTCCTACCGGATATACTCTTTCTTTACAACCGTTTTTTATTAAATCAATAACTGTTCGTTTAGCATGCGGATCGTCCAAAGTTGTAACATAATCTTTCGGCTTATTCAGCAATATATAGGTTTTTTTTTCGGGAACAACTACAGCATCATTAAACCTGACAACATCATTAAGTTTAACCTTTGTCCCTAACTCTAATACTACTTTACCATTAATACTCACCACCCCCGACTCAATATATTTATCAGCTTCTCTACGACTACAAATTCCCGCATTAGCCAAAAATCTGTTCAGTCTTATTCCTCCCGACGGTGTTTTAACTGCTCCCTTAGATTGAACCTTTTTTACTGTCTCTTTTTTTAACTGTTGCCGATTTGCTTTTATATCTCTTTTTTTATATGATGTTTTTTTCTTATCCATAAACTTTTTGCATAATCTTATAATGATAACAAAAATATACTATTTTTTGTTGCATAACAATTTATATTCTTGAGAACCTGCATTATTCATTAAAAATCAACATTTCTATACAAATATTTTGTTTTAACAAAGTATAATAACACTATTTTAGCATTTAATGTAGAAATTTATTATTTTTAATTTTATAAAAATTAAACTCCTATTTTATTGTATTATTAAAAAAATAACAAACTATTTATATAATCTAATTTTATACTAAAATGAAAAGATTTACGAATATCCTTTTAACAGGACTTATTTTATTTTCTGCTTTTTTGTTACAAGCAAAAGACAAGAAAAAAGAAAAAGATGAAAGTTATAAGTTTACCAATATAATAGAAATTCCCACAACTTCGGTAAAAGATCAGGCAAGTAGCGGAACATGTTGGAGTTTTGCAACAACATCGTTTGTTGAAACTGAAATAATGCGTATTAGCAATCAAAAATATGACCTGTCAGAGATGTTTTTTGTAAGATATGCATATCCGCAAAAAGCCGTAAAATACATTCGTTATCAAGGACTTGCTAATTTTAGCGAAGGAGGACAAGCTCACGATGTAATGAATATTATTAAAGAATTCGGTATGGTTCCCGAAAATGCTTATACAGGACTGAATTACGGACTTAAATATCACCGCCACGATGAAATGGTAAAAATAATGAAAGGTATTTTAGATGATGCCCTGAAAAATACAAGAGGCTATACAGGTAAATGTCTTGACATAATAGATGCTACACTGGATATTTATCTTGGAAAAGTGCCGCAAAAATTTATCTATGACGGTAAAGAATATACTCCAAAATCATTTGCAAAACAGACAAAATTTAATCCTGACGATTATTATGAGTTTACATCATACAATATTTATCCTTTTTATCAAAAAACAGACTTAGAAATACCCGATAACTGGTCGCACGATAAATATTTTAATATTCCCATTGATGATTTAATGTCAATTATTGATAATGCTTTTGCAAACGGATATTCAGTAAACTGGGACGGTGATGTAAGCGAAAGAGGTTTTTCTCACTCAAACGGTGTTGCTGTTGTTCCCGAAACCAATCCCGAAAATATGGATAAAGGTGAACGTTTAAAATGGGAAACATTATCGGAAAAAGAACAAAACAATATGCTGTTTGATTTTAGCAAACCACGTAAAGAACTTACTGTTACTCAACAATTACGTCAAGAAACTTTTGATAAATTTAAAACCACCGACGATCATTTAATGCATTTGATAGGAACAGCAAAAGACCAAAACGGGACTTTATATTATCTTACAAAAAACTCTTGGGCTTCCGACAGTAATAAAATGGGTGGAAAATTATATATGAGTGAATCGTATGTAAGACTTAAAACTATTGCTATTCAAGTTCATAAAAATGCTATTCCACAAGAAATTAAAGATAAATTGAATATTAAATAGATATTTAAACTTGAAAAGTAAACTTAATCATAAACCTAACAGGTATTTTTTAACTTGTTAGGTTTAATTGTTTTATCCTTTTAAAATATAGTTATTTATAATTTATATAATTAAAAAATGAAAGATTGGGAAAGAAAAATTTTCTCTATTAACTCCAAAAATGCTTTTAATGCTTTAGCATTGGAAGCTTTCAATTATCAATACAATAATATTTCTGTTTACAGAGATTATTGCAATTTGTTGAATGTAAATGTAGAGTCTGTTTCTCAATATTCACAAATACCATTTATTCCTATTGAATTTTTTAAAACACACAATATTTTATGCGAAAATTGCACTTCAGAGATTACTTTTTCGAGTAGTGGAACCACCGGAACAGTTACAAGTAAACATAATATAGTCGATTTAAAATTGTATGAATCAAGTTTTTTAAAATCATTCACATATTTTTTCGGCAATGTTAAAGATTACTGCATTTTAGCTCTGCTCCCTTCTTATATTGAGCGGGGCGGCTCATCGTTAGTTTATATGGCTGACAAACTAATATCACTATCAAAACACGACGATAGCGGTTTTTATCTTAATAATTACAGTGAACTTGCCAATAAATTACAACAACTTAACAAGAAAAAAACAAAAACTATTTTATTAGGTGTTACTTATGCTCTGCTTGATTTGGCTGAACAATTTCCGCAAGATTTAAGCAATATTATAATTATGGAAACAGGCGGAATGAAGGGCAGACGAAAAGAGTTGATACGTGAAGATTTACATAATTTTCTGTATAATTCATTTAATGTAAATAAAATCTACTCCGAATACGGAATGACCGAATTATTATCACAGGCTTATTCAAAAGGAGAAGGAATTTTTGAAACTCCACCATGGATGAAAATACTCATAAGAGATACATACGACCCTTTTTGTTATGTCGGGAAAAGTCGAAGCGGAGGAATTAATGTTATTGATCTTGCAAATATTTACTCTTGTTGCTTTATTGAAACAAAGGATATAGGAAAAGTTTTTGAGAACAACAAATTTACTGTTCTCGGCAGATTTGATAATAGTGACATAAGAGGTTGCAATCTTATGATAGAATAAATTTTTCAGATATAACCTTTAATATTTTTTTTATCTTTAAATTTGCGTCCAGCACAATACTTTATTTTTAAAGTCAGGTCATTAATTTACATTATTATGGGGTCAAATATTTTTGATTTAATTGTAGCCGTACTTTTTGTATGGAGTGCTTATAAGGGGTTCAGCAAAGGAATAATCTCGTCAGCAGCATCGTTAATAGCATTGCTTATAGGAATATGGGGAGCAATAAAATTCTCCGGTATTACTGCAGGCTATCTTGCAGGAGTAATAAATGTTGACGAAAATGTTTTAAATATTATAGCTTTTGCCACAACATTTATTTTAATAGTAATCGGCATTCATTTTATAGCAAAAGCTATTGAAGGCTTAGCAAAAGCTGTTGCTTTAGGATTTGTAAATAAGATTCTCGGTGCTGCTTTCGGTGTTATTAAAATAGGTTTTATTATAAGTGTGGTTTTAGTTGTAATAAATGCTGCCAATAGCAAAATGCAATTCTTATCTCCTGAATTTAGGCAAAACAGTTTACTTTACGAACCATTATCGAAACTGGCTCCGGCAATGTTTAAATATCTTGATTTTGAAAATGTAAAAGATAATGTTCAAGAAAAAACAGATGTTAATGTGTAAAATATTATTTAAACATTGATAATACTTTTTTTAAATCTTCAGGTGTATCAATACCCACAGTTTCAATATCGGTAATTGCCGTATAAATTTTATAACCATTTTCGAGCCATCGCAACTGTTCAAGCGATTCAGCTTTTTCTAAAGTCCCTTGTTCAAGTTTGCAAATCTTCGACAAAACGTCTCTTCTGTAACCATACATTCCTATATGTAAAAAAAAGTCTTGCTGATTTATCCAATCATCTTTTTCAACATTTCTGACAAAAGGAATCGGGTTTCTACTAAAATACAATGCATTACCCGATTTGCCTGTTGTGACTTTAACTTTATTTACATCAAAAATAGTTTCTGTTGATGTTATTTTTTTAATAAGAGTGGCAATTTGTGCATCAGGATTATCAAAAATATCAGTCAATTGCTTTATTTGAACAGGATTAATAAAAGGTTCATCACCTTGAATATTAATTACAACATCGGTATTAATACCTTTTTGCTCTAATATTTCAACTGCTTCGGCACATCTGTCGGTGCCGCTTTTATGCAATGGCGATGTCATCACTACATTGCCGCCGAAAGATTTTACGACATCTTCAATTCTACTGTCATCAGTTGCCACACACACATACTTCAATACCTTTTCAGCTTGCTCATAAACTCTTTGTATCATCGGTTTACCGTTAATATCGGCAAGCGGTTTGCCCGGAAACCTTGTTGAAGCATATCGTGCAGGTATAATTCCTGTTATTATCATTATTTTTTTATTATTTTAAATTGTCAATCAGCCATTTTTTTGCCGATTCAGTATCGTTAAAAAACTTAGTAGGTATTTTTGGTTTTGAAATATTAAAATACAAATTTATCAAAGGCTTATGCAGTTTTGAATTACTGATAACAGCTATTGCTTTAACCGTTTCATTTTCTTGTGCGGCAAATAATGATCTGGCTTCTCTACTCATGTAAGTCATTTCAGACACATCAACTAAATTGCCATGAATTTTATTCTCTGTTTCTTCTGCAGAAGCTGCAATAATTTTTTTTGCATCTTCCATTTCTATTGTTGCCTTCGATAATATTTTTATAGTTAAAATATTATCAGAATCTAACCACACTTTTGCGTTTTCTGCGATTTCAATCATACTACTACTATTAATATGTTAATTATTTGATTATTAAGATTTTTTATAATTAAAAAGTTTAATTAATTTTCTAACTCCGTCGAACAGTAATGTTATATACAAAACAAAACTAAAAATCCACATAACAATAATATTAAACCAATATGTATCAATATTTTTATTGCCAATAATTTTTACGGGTGCATAAAAATGTGCCCTTCCGTAATTTGTCAAAGGGTCTTTAAAAATCGGATTTGCAAGTTGAACAAAACCGTTTTCGGTATATTGAATTTTATGTATCTCATTGCGGTTTAAAACCATATCGGCAAGAAAATCGTTGTAATAATCTTTTTTTAATTTTATTAAATTCTCTTTTCCACCCAACTGATTTGTTAAATCGGCAACTGTATTATCAAGCAATTCTATCACTTTGTTTTGCTTTTTCTGATAATACTTAGTAACAAGTTTTAGATGTTCTTGCAATTTAGTAATAACAGCATTATCAAATTTTTCAATTGTTATTAAATTCACATCATCAAAAGTATATTTTGGTGTTTTATTATTTAATCTTATAATCTCACGTTGTAAAAAGCTGATATCTTTTGCTTTTTTTACTTTATCGGTTTCATGTTCTATTTTCGATATTTTATTAAGTAAAGCCGGAATAAGATATGAAGAAACATAGCTTGATTCACTTTTTTTCTTTTCTAAAAAATAAAAATATTTTTCGTATTCATTATCTCTAAATTGCTTAACAGCCATAGCTTCGTAAGCCCAACGCGAAATCATTAAATCACCCAATACGGGAACATATTCGTAAGAACTTATGCTTTTATTCAGCTTTTCGAATTTTACCATTGTCCCGCTAAACAACAACTGCGGAACTATTAAAAATGGTATTAAGATATAAATGGTAATTACAGAATCAAGGGCTGATGATATATTTAATCCTATCATATTTGATGCCGAAGCTGCAGAAAACAGCACTAACCAATGAGCCGGTGTTAATCCTTTAAGTCCGAGAATTAAGTCGCCGATAATAATAAATGACAGTGTTTGAACAGCTGATATAAAAAATAATATAATAACCTTACTGTTAATATAGCTAAACCTGCTTAAATTCAAAAACTTTTCTCTTTTAAGCAATTGTCTGTCTTTAATTATCTCTTCGGCACTTACGGTAAGTCCGATAAATATTGCAACTATTACCGACATAAACAGATAAATGGGAATGTTTTCATTGGCACTGAAAATATATGCATCGGGATTATCCGGCGTTCCGGTAATATATTTAGTAAAATACGCCAATATTGCTGCAAGTAAAGGTGCTTCAAGAAAATTGATAAGCATATATTGCCTGTTTGATAATTTTGACAATATATTCCGAATTGAAAATATTTTAAACTGCTTAAAAAGATTCGGGACTTTAAAATTATTTTTCGGCAATGTAGTTTTTTCCGATACTAATTGTATCTGTTTTTCAATATTTTTTCTGTAAAGACTCGCCCACTCTTCGGGATTTATTTTTCTTTTTCGGGTAACTCTTCCGTATTCATCAACTACCTTTGACTCAAGTATTTGCAAAACTCTTTCGGGATTAATATTACCACAATGGTAACATTCGGCTTCAAGAGCATTAACCTGATTACTCATGGTTTTAAAATATACAACCGAATCAACGGGATTTCCCGAATAAACAAGATATCCACCTTTATCCATAATCAAAAGTTTATCGAACATTTTAAAAATATCCGACGACGGTTGATGTATATTTACAATAACCAATTTACCTTTTAATGTTTGCTCTTTAAGCAAATCCATCACCATTTCAGAGTCCATCGACGAAAGTCCCGAAGTTGGTTCGTCAACAAACATAACCAACGGTTCTCTGATAAGTTCAAGAGCTATATTTAGTCTTTTTCGTTGTCCCCCGCTTATTGTTTTTTTAAGAGGATTACCGAC